>NZ_JAZHOH010000001.1:4500000-4662831 GCF_040419245.1 Ewingella sp. CoE-038-23
CCCATCATGCCGATAAACAGCCCGATACCGGCCGTGATGCCAATTCTCAGGCTCACCGGAATATTGGCAATCATCCAATAGCGAATGCGGAAAATGGTCAGCAAAAGGAAACCGATTGCGCCCCAGAAAATAGCACCCATGCCGATCTGCCATGAAATGCCCATCGCGCCAACCACGACAAAGGCGAAGAACGCGTTCAGCCCCATCGCTGGTGCCAGCGCCACCGGCAAGTTAGCCACCACGCCCATCAGGATGCTGCCGAACGCGGCAATCAGACAGGTGGTCACGAACACAGCCTGTTTATCCATACCGGCCACGCCAAGGATCTGCGGGTTCACGAACACGATATAGACCATGGTCAGGAACGTCGTCAGCCCGGCGATAGTTTCAGTACGTACGGTGGTGCCGTGCTGCGTCAGTTTAAACAGACGTTCGAACAGGCCCTGTCCGCTGGAGACATTGCTTTGTGGTTTACTCATTGAGTGGGTTCCGAAGAAGGGAAAAAACAGTCGACGGCTATCCTACCCCAAAAAGTGCTTTTTGGATGCCACTCGGCAGGATTTTTTCTGGCACGAAAAGCAGCACATTTTGTCGCGTACAGGATAGAGTTGAGGTCAAAGATCCTAAATTCATGATGCCATGACAAAAATCTCTGCCGGAGGAAATATGTCCGTAAGCCAAAATATTGAAAACAATGACCCGTTGCCGATCGACTGCGTGCTTTTTGACTGTGACGGCACGTTGGTGGACAGCGAACTGCTGTGCTGCGAAGCCTACGTGGAGATGTTCGCGCACTTTGGCGTTACCGTCTCCTTTGACGAGATGTACAAGACTTACAAAGGCGTCAAGCTCTACGAAATCATCGCCATCATCAATAAACAGCACGGGCTGGATGTGCCGAAAGAAGAGATGGAAGTGATTTTCCGCCAGCACGTGGCGCGGCTGTTTGATAGCAAACTGACGGCCATCGACGGCGTGCACCAGCTGTTAGAGCAGATTCAGGTGCCTATGTGTGTAGTTTCCAATGGCCCGGTGAGCAAAATGCAGCTTTCACTCGGCAAAACCGGCCTATTGTCGTTTATGGGCGATAACCTGTTCAGCGGCTACGACTTGCAGCGCTGGAAGCCCGATCCGGCCGTGCTGTATAAAGCCGCCGAGGTGATGAAGGTGGACATCAAACGCTGCATTCTGGTGGAAGATTCCGTGGCAGGCGCGCAGGCGGGGATCGCCGCCGGCATTCCAGTCTTTTACTACTGCGCCGACCCGCACAACCCGCCTCTCGACAACCCGCTAGTAACTACTTTCCACGATATGCGCGAACTGCCCGCACTGTGGCGCGCCAAGGGTTACACCATTACAGCGCGCTAGAAAGCAGAAAAGCAAAAGGCCTCGCGAGGAGGCCTTTTCGTTCGAGCAGAAAGGGAAGCTGTTAGTCTTCTTTCTTCTCTTTTTTGCTGTCAGTCAGCAACTTGTCCAGCGCGTCGCCGCCCACGTGACGGAAATCCTGACCCTTCACGAAGTAGAAGATGAATTCGCAGATATTCTGGCAACGGTCACCGATACGCTCGATAGAACGGGCGCAGAACAGCGCGGTCAGCACGCTTGGAATGGTGCGCGGATCTTCCATCATATAAGTCATTAACTGACGCACAATGCCTTCGTATTCCTGATCGACTTTCTTGTCTTCGCGATAAATACGCACCGCTTCGTCGAGATCCATACGGGCAAAGGCGTCCAGCACGTCATGCAGCATCTGCACCGTGTGGCGGCCCAGAGACTCCAGGCTGACCAGCAGCGGCTGATGCAGATGGGAGAACTTCTCCAGCGCCGTGCGGCAGATTTTATCCGCCACGTCACCAATGCGTTCAAGCTCGGAAATGGTTTTGATGATCGCCATCACCAAGCGTAAGTCGCTGGCGGTCGGCTGGCGTTTCGCGATGATGCGCACGCAAGCTTCGTCGATAGCCACTTCCATCATGTTAACTTTGTCATCACCTTTGATGACCTGCTGAGCCAACTCGCCATCCTGATTGTGCATGGCGGTAATGGCGTCAGTCAATTGTTGCTCAACCAGACCGCCCATCGCCAGCACCTGAGTACGGATGTGCTCAAGCTCTGCATTGAACTGGCCGGAAATATGTTTATTTAAGTTCAGGTTATCCATTTTTCTTACCTCAACCGTAACGGCCAGTGATGTAGTCTTCAGTTTGTTTGCGCGCCGGTGACGTGAACAGCGAGTCGGTGTCGCTGTATTCAATCAATTCACCTAAATACATGAACGCCGTGCGGTCGGAACAACGCGCAGCCTGCTGCATGTTGTGCGTCACGATAACCACGGTGTAGTCCGATTTCAGCTCGGTGATCAGCTCTTCAATGCGGCCGGTAGAGATTGGGTCCAACGCCGAGCATGGCTCATCGAGCAGCAGCACGTCTGGGCGGATCGCGATACCGCGCGCAATACACAGACGCTGTTGCTGACCACCAGACAGGCTGTAGCCGCTCTGATGCAGTTTATCTTTAGATTCGTTCCACAGCGCGGCCTTGGTCAATGCCCACTGAACGCGCTCGTCCATGTCGGTGCGAGACAGCTTCTCAAACAGGCGAACGCCGAAGGCGATGTTGTCATAAATCGACATCGGGAATGGCGTTGGCTTCTGGAATACCATGCCGACTTTGGCGCGCAGCAGCGCGATGTCCTGCTTATCCACCAGAATGTTTTCGCCGTCGAGCAGGATTTCACCTTCCGCGCGCTGTTCTGGGTAGAGCTGGTACATTTTGTTGAATGTGCGCAGCAGCGTCGATTTACCGCAGCCGGATGGGCCGATAAAGGCGGTGACTTCATTCTTGGCGATATCCAGGGAGATATTTTTCAGCGCATGGAATTTGCCGTAATAAAAGTTCAGGTCGCGAACCTGGATTTTGCTGTTGGATGCGTCAGTCATTCGACTCATTAAGACATCTCTCTTTTATCTTTCGCGCGCCGCAGCTGCGACGCCGGGTAACTGTGATGGCGGCCGGAGCCACCCTCAATAAATGTTATTTTGCTCTAACTTACTGTTTTTTCTTGGCGAAAATCACACGCGCCAGAATATTCAGCAGCAGGACGCAGACGGTGATCAGCAATACACCTGCCCAAGCCAGCTCTTGCCACTCGCTAAACGGACTCATCGCGAATTTGAAGATGGTCACTGGCAAGTTGGCAATCGGCTGCATCATGTCGGTGCTCCAGAACTGGTTGGAGAGCGACGTAAACAGCAGCGGCGCGGTTTCACCGGCAATACGGGCAATCGCCAGCAGGATACCGGTCATGATCCCCGACACCGACGCTTTCAGCGTAATAGCAGAAATCATCTTCCACTTTGGCGTACCCAGCGCGTAGGCCGCTTCACGCAGGCTGTCCGGCACCAGTTTGAGCATGTTTTCCGTGGTACGGATAACAATAGGTATTTGCAGCAATGCCAGTGCCAGCACGCCAGCCCAACCGGAGAAGTGACCCATTTTCGCCACCACGATGGTGTAAACGAACAGGCCAACCACGATGGAAGGCGCGGAGAGCAGAATGTCATTGATGAAGCGAATCACTTCGGCCAGCGGCGATTTACGGCCATATTCAGCCAGATAAACACCCGCCATCACGCCGAGCGGGGTACCAATCACGGTCGCCCACAGGATCAACAGGCCGCTACCGGCAATGGCGTTCGCCAAACCACCACCCGCGGTGTTCGGCGGAGGGGTGTTTTCGGTGAACAGCGCCAAGGACATGCCGTCGACACCTTTCACTACGGTGGTGAATAAGATCCACACCAGCCAGAAGAGGCCGAAAGCCATGGTTGCCATCGACAACAGCAGGGCAACGCGGTTCTTTTGACGGCGCCACGCCTGACGTTTACGGCGTGACTGTAATAAAGCTTCGTTGCTTTGCATTTCCATCGTGGTCATTTAGCGGCCCTCTTTCTTAGCAAGACGCAGAATCATCACTTTGGACAAGGCCAGAACGATGAAGGTGATAACAAACAGAATCAGACCGAGTTCCATCAGCGCCGAGGTGTGCAGGCCAGCTTCGGCTTCGGCAAACTCATTCGCCAACGCGGAGGTAATACTGTTGCCCGGCATATACAGCGATGCGCTGTCGAGCTGGTAGGTGTTACCGATGATAAAGGTCACCGCCATGGTTTCACCCAGCGCACGGCCAAGACCCAGCATGATGCCGCCGATAACGCCGTTTTTGGTGAAAGGTAGCACGATGCGCCAGATAACTTCCCACGTCGTACAGCCGATGCCGTACGCGGACTCTTTCATCATCACCGGCGTCTGCTCAAACACGTCACGCATCACGGAGGCGATATAAGGGATGATCATGATGGCGAGGATCACGCCAGCGGCCAGAATACCGATACCAAAGCCCGGGCCTGCGAACAGGGCGCCAACGATAGGAATACCGGAAAGGACTTCGCCAACGGGAGTCTGGAAATAGGTAGCAAACAGCGGCGCGAAGATAAACAGGCCCCACATGCCGTAAACAATGCTGGGGATAGCCGCCAGCAGTTCAATCGCAATCCCCAGCGGGCGGCGCAACCAGTTAGGTGCCAGCTCGGTGAGGAACAGTGCGATACCAAAGCTGACCGGAACAGCAATCAGCAAGGCGATAATCGAGGTGACAACCGTGCCGTAAATTGGCACCAGTGCGCCGAATTGTTCGTTCGGTGCGTCCCAGGTTTTCGTCCACAGGAAAGAGAAACCAAATTTCTCGATGCTTGGTAATGAGGCAATAAACAGCGAGACGATAATACCGCCCAGCAGCAATAGCACAATCAGCGCTGCCAGCTTAACTAGCGCGCCGAAGATGATGTCACCGTTTTTACTTGGTGCTTTGATAGACGGCTTATATTCAGCCATACCACTCTCTTCTTGTTCAGATTTAATTCCCTCTCCGGACGGAGAGGGAATGAGGCAGAAGACCTGTACTCTAACTCAAAATCATTTATGTTCCATCAAGGCGACCAACGCCGAGACAACTTAAAGATGATTGATTAGTAAAGAGCTTTACCGCTGCTGTCTTTGATGTTGGATTTCCATGCTGCGCGAACTTGTTCAACAACAGATTCTGGCAGAGTGGCGTAATCCAAATCAGTAGTCAGCTTGCCGCCGTTTTTGTAAGACCAGTCAAAGAACTTCAGCACTTCAGCGCCGTTGGCTGCGTTAGCCTGCTCTTTGTACACCAGAATGAAGGTGGTAGAGCTGATTGGCCACGCGTTGTCGCCTTTCTGGTTAGTCAGGTCCTGAGCGAAGGTTTTCTTCCAGTCAGCGCCTTTAGCTGCCGCGCTGAAAGAAGCTTCAGTTGGGCTGATTGACTTACCGTCTGCATCCACCAGCTTGGTGTATGCCAGATTGTTTTGTTTAGCGTATGCGTATTCAACATAACCGATTGAGCCTGGCAGACGTTGAACGAAAGCGGCAACGCCGTCGTTACCCTTGCCGCCCAGACCTACAGGCCAGTTTACAGTTGAACCTGCGCCAATCTTGTCTTTCCACTCAGAGCTAACTTTTGTCAGGTAGCTGGTGAACACGAAAGAGGTACCTGAACCGTCAGCACGGCGCACAACCGCGATGTTGGTGTCTGGCAGTTTCACGCCTGGGTTCAGCTTAGTGATTGCCGCGTCATTCCATTTTTTGATTTTGCCCAGGTAGATATCACCCAGCGTTGCGCCGTCCAGCGTCAACTGACCTGATTTGATGCCCGGGATGTTAACAGCCAGTACCACGCCACCGATCACGGTTGGGAATTGGAACAGACCGTTCTTTTGCAGGTCTTCTTCTTTCATTGGCGCATCAGAAGCACCGAAGTCGACAGTTTTAGCGATGATTTGCTTAACGCCGCCGGAAGAACCGATACCCTGATAGTTAACCTGATTACCAGTAGCTTTTTGATAAGCGTCAGCCCATTTGGCATACACAGGTGCAGGGAAGGTGCCGCCAGCGCCAGTCAAGTTACTAGCAGCGAAAGCAGACATTGCTGTGAGGGAGAAAGTCGCTGCCACAATACCGGCGACGGTGTTACGCATCAATTTCATGTTCCACTCCTAGTGGTTTCTTATTTGTTCGATCTTGGGTTCGACCCAGCTCGAGGCTACTTAAAGTGTTTGGCACAGGAGGAAAATAGGACAGTTTGGTGACAGTAAAATGTACGTTATATGACAGTTTTATGACAAAGGTCACAAAATAGCCGATGCGGGCAGGTTCTTGAGATTTGGAGGGTAAAAAGCCGACCCGGAGGTCGGCTTAAGCTGTCACATTCCAGTAATACCCTAAATCATTCGCGTTGTAGCGCGAAGGATGACGGGTATTTATTCTACGGTGACAGACTTCGCTAGGTTACGTGGCTGATCGACGTCGGTACCTTTGATCAGGGCAACATAGTAGGAAAGCAGCTGTAACGGCACGGTGTAGAAGATGGGGGCGACGATTTCTTCCACGTGTGGCAGTTGGATAATCTTCATGCCGTCTGAGTCGGTGAAACCCGCATCCTGATCGGCGAAGACGTACAACAAGCCGCCGCGCGCGCGCACTTCTTCAATGTTCGACTTCAGCTTTTCCAGCAATTCGTTGTTAGGTGCTACAACGATTACTGGCATATCAGCATCAATCAGCGCCAGCGGGCCGTGTTTCAACTCACCCGCGGCATAGGCTTCAGCGTGAATATAAGAAATCTCTTTCAGCTTCAGCGCACCTTCCATCGCGATCGGATATTGGTCGCCACGGCCCAAGAACAGGGCGTGATGCTTGTCAGAGAAGCCTTCGGCCAGAGATTCTATAGTTTTATCCAGCGACAGCATCTGTTCGATACGCGCAGGTAAGGCCTGCAGCGCGTGCACGATGTCGTGTTCGACCTGAGCGTCCATCCCTTTCAGGCGGCCCATACGCGCCACCAGCATGAGCAGAACGGTTAATTGGGTGGTGAACGCTTTGGTGGATGCCACGCCGATTTCGGTGCCCGCCTTGGTCATCAGTGCCAGATCCGACTCACGCACCAGCGAAGAACCCGCCACGTTACACACGGCCAGCGAGCCCAGATAACCCAGCTCTTTGGACAGGCGCAGCGCTGCCAGCGTGTCAGCCGTCTCGCCGGATTGCGACAGGGTGATGATCAGGCTGTTCGGGCGCACGGCGGATTTGCGGTAGCGGAATTCAGAGGCGATTTCGACATCACAAGGCATGCCAGCCAGAGATTCAAACCAGTAGCGCGCCACCATGCCGGAGTTGTAAGAGGTCCCGCAGGCAATAATCTGCACATGCTGCACGCGAGACAAGATCTCGTCGGCTTTCTCACCCAGTTCGCTCAGATTCACCTGACCCTGGCTGAAGCGACCTTCCAGGGTGTTTTTAATCGCCAGAGGTTGCTCGTAAATCTCTTTTTGCATGTAGTGACGGTAAACGCCTTTATCACCGGCGTCATATTGCACTTTAGATTCGATTTCAGCGCGATGTATCGCGTGACCCTTATTGTCAAAGACGTTCACCGTGCGGCGGGTAATTTCCGCCACGTCGCCTTCTTCAAGGAACATGAAGCGGCGAGTGACAGGCAACAGGGCAAGCTGGTCAGACGCGATGAAGTTTTCACCCACGCCCAGACCAATCACCAGCGGGCTTCCGGAGCGCGCGGCCACCAGCACGGACGGATCGCGACGGTCCATCACCACCGTGCCATAAGCGCCACGCAGTTGAGGAATAACGCGCTGAACCACTTCCAGCAGCGTGCCGCCCTGCAATTGCTCCCAATGAACCAGATGGGCAATAACTTCGGTATCTGTTTCAGAATCAAAGCGATAACCGCGTTCGATCAACAGAGCACGCAGAGGTTCGTGGTTTTCGATAATACCGTTATGCACCACGGCAATGTAATCAGACACATGCGGGTGGGCATTCGCTTCAGAAGGCTCGCCGTGGGTCGCCCAGCGGGTGTGCGCAATGCCGGTGCCGCCGCTCAAAGGCGTTTGTGCCAGAGCATCAGCCAGCATTTGCACTTTACCTACGCGACGTAGACGATTCAGCTTGCCATCGGCATCGACCACCGCCAGACCCGCTGAGTCATAACCGCGATACTCAAGGCGGCGTAAACCTTCTAACAGAATTTCTGCAATATCACGTTGCGCTACTGCGCCAACAATTCCACACATCAGTTTTATTCCTATTTAAAGCCTGTTCACAGACCTTATTTTTGTCGCCTGACCTGATTGATATCCGGATTTTTTCCGGGTTCCCCGAGCCTTGTAGAAGTTGGGGATTATTATGTTTTGGTCTGCATTTCCGGAGAAAACGCAGACCAAAACATAAGTCTGGTATCAGAAAAGCACGCCGAAACGTGCTTTGTCTGAGTTAACTATAGCGGCTTAAGCATTACTTCTTTTTCACCGGGCGCTGCCAGTCAGGCTTATGCACCTGCTGTACGCGGCTGATGACCAAGCCGTTTTCTGGCACGTCGCGAGTCACCGTAGTGCCTGCGGCGATAGTCACGTTGTTGCCGACGGTAACGGGCGCCACCAGCTGGGTGTCTGAGCCAACAAAGACGTCGTTGCCAATCACCGTTTTAAACTTGTTTACGCCGTCATAGTTGCAGGTAATGGTGCCCGCGCCGATATTCACGTTATCGCCAATTTCCGCGTCGCCAAGGTAGGAGAGATGGCCAGCTTTTGAGCCTTTGCCCAGTCGCGCTTTTTTCACTTCGACAAAGTTACCGACGTGCGCGCCCTGCGCCAGCTCGGCACCCGGGCGTAGGCGGGCGAATGGCCCCACGGTACATTCAGCTTCCAGCACGGCGTTTTCGAACACGCTGTACGGGCTGATTTCGCAGTCATCGCCAATCACGCAGTTTTTCAGCACGCAGCCCGCGCCGATTTTCACGCGGTCGCCAAGCTTGACGTTGCCTTCGATGATCACGTTGGCGTCGATCTGCACATCAATGCCGTGCGACAACTCGCCGCGCAAATCAAAGCGGGATGGGTCTAATAGCATGACGCCCGCCAATAATAGGCGCTCGGCCTGCTCACTCTGATAAACGCGCTCAAGGCGGGAGAGCTGGAGGCGGTTGTTCACACCATCCACTTCGCTATTACGGGCTGGGTGAACCGTGGCAATCTGGTGCCCTTCTGCATGGGCCATGGCAATAATGTCGGTGATGTAATACTCACCCTGCGCATTATTGTTGTTGAGTTGCCCCAGCCAGCGTTTTAGCGATGCGCCTTCAGCCACCAGAATACCGGTGTTAATTTCTTTGATTTTCAACTGCTCGGCGTTGGAGTCTTTCTGCTCAACGATGCCAGTCACCGTGCCATTTTCACGCACGATGCGGCCATAGCCCGTTGGGTCATCCAGCACCACTGTCAGTAAACCAATGCCACCGTCCGGTTTGGCTTTCAGCAGATTATCCAGCGTTTCAACAGAAATCAGCGGGACATCGCCATACAGCATCAACACGTTTTCATCATCGGCAAAGTGCGACGCGGCTTGCTGCATCGCGTGCCCGGTGCCCAGCTGCTCGGCCTGAAGCACCCAATTCAGCCCCTCTTCGGCCAGCGACTGCTTCAGCAAATCGCCACCGTGGCCATAAACCAGATGAACGTTATTCGCACCTAGATGGGTCGCAGCATCGATTACGTGCTGAACCATCGGCTTACCAGCCAGAGGATGAAGAACTTTAGGAAGGTTGGAGTACATGCGAGTCCCCTTGCCTGCGGCAAGGATCACAACACTCAATGCGCTGTTAGACATAGGTAACCTGACAAATCCAATTTGAGGGACAAAAGTAACCTGTTAAGCAACAGAATTACTACATATTTCGCTTTGAAAAATGCCCGCAAGCCGCAGCCCGCAAGGCCTGAGCAGGGCATAGCCAATATAAATGAAATCGGCGATAAAATGCCTGATTTACGCAGTAGTATTCCATTTAATGGCGGGCCTTGTCATAAGAATAAGATGCAAAACCCCCCTTATTTATTGCCCAAAAAAAAGATAGCCAAAAAAAAAGCGACCCGAAGGTCGCCTTTTCAACTGATGTCGTTACATCGCTTTTCTGGTCAACTCGATAACGCGAAGTTTCGCGATCGCTTTAGCCAGTTCCGCAGACGCCTGAGCGTAGTCGACGTCGCCGTGAGAACCACTGATGTGTTCTTCCGCTTTACGCTTAGCTTCAAGCGCTCGCGCTTCGTCGAGGTCTTGCCCACGGATTGCAGTGTCAGCCAACACGGTCGTTGCGCTCGGTTGCACCTCAAGGATGCCGCCGGAAAGATAGATATACTCTTCTTCACCGTGTTCTTTAACAATGCGCACCATACCAGGCTTGATGGCGGTGAGCAGCGGAGCATGCCCCGGGAAAATACCCAGTTCGCCTTCGCTACCCGTCACCTGGATCTTTTGTACCATGCCAGAAAACATTCTCTTTTCCGCACTGACAACATCCAGATGGTAAGCTTTTTCAGCCATGTCATCCTCTCTCACAACAAGCTAGCGTTACAGTTTCTTGGCTTTTTCCACTGCTTCTTCAATGGTGCCAACCATGTAGAACGCTTGTTCCGGCAGGTGATCGTAGTCGCCGTCCATAATGCCTTTGAAACCACGAATGGTATCTTTCAGCGATACGAACTTGCCCGGAGAACCGGTGAAGACTTCGGCCACGAAGAACGGCTGGGACAGGAAGCGCTGAATCTTACGCGCACGGGATACAACCAGCTTGTCGTCTTCTGACAGCTCGTCCATACCCAGAATCGCGATGATGTCTTTTAGTTCCTGGTAACGTTGCAGAATAGACTGCACGCCACGAGCCACATCATAGTGTTCCTGACCAACAACCAGTGGATCCAGCTGACGGCTGGTAGAATCCAGTGGGTCAACCGCTGGGTAGATACCCAGTGACGCGATCTGACGGCTCAGTACCACGGTCGCATCCAAGTGGGCGAAGGTGGTGGCTGGAGATGGGTCAGTCAAGTCATCCGCAGGGACGTAAACGGCCTGAACGGAGGTGATAGAACCACTTTTGGTCGAGGTGATACGCTCTTGCAGAGCACCCATCTCTTCCGCCAGCGTTGGCTGATAACCTACCGCCGATGGCATACGGCCCAGAAGTGCGGACACTTCGGTACCCGCCAGGGTGTAACGGTAAATGTTGTCAACGAACAGCAGTACGTCACGACCTTCATCACGGAATTTCTCCGCCATGGTCAGGCCGGTCAGTGCAACGCGCAGACGGTTACCTGGTGGCTCATTCATCTGACCGTAGACCAGGGAAACTTTGTCGATAACGTTGGAGTCAGTCATTTCGTGGTAGAAGTCGTTACCCTCACGAGTACGTTCACCCACGCCTGCAAACACGGAGTAACCGGAGTGCTCGATCGCGATGTTACGGATCAGCTCCATCATGTTTACAGTTTTACCAACACCCGCACCACCGAACAGACCGACTTTACCGCCCTTAGCGAACGGACACATCAGGTCCATAACTTTGATACCGGTTTCCAGCAATTCTTGGGAGTTAGCCAGCTCTTCGTAAGAAGGTGCTGGACGGTGAATTGCACGACGTTCTTCTTCGCCGATTTCACCTTTCATGTCGATTGGTTCACCCAATACGTTCATGATACGACCCAGAGTCGCTTTACCAACCGGAACTTCAATTGGGTGTTCCAGGTTGTTCACTTTCAGACCGCGACGAAGGCCGTCTGAGGTACCCATTGCGATACAACGAACAACGCCGCCGCCTAACTGTTGCTGAACTTCCAGAACCAGTTTGGAGGCACCGTTTTCTACCTCAAGAGCATTGTACACGTTCGGTACTGCATCCTGAGGGAACTCGACGTCCACCACGGCGCCGATTACCTGGATAATCTTTCCAGTAGCCATCTTGAATCCTCTACGTAATTCGTAAACCTAGCTTAAACCGCGGAGGCTCCCCCGACGATCTCGGTGAGTTCCTGAGTGATGCTGGCCTGACGAGCTTTGTTGTATACCAACTGCAGCTCTTTGATCAGGCTGCCGCCGTTATCGGTTGCGGCTTTCATCGCTACCATTCGCGCGGCCTGTTCGCTGGCCAGGTTTTCTACGACGCCCTGATAAACCTGAGATTCCACATAGCGACGCAGGAGGGTATCCAGCAGTGCTTTAGGATCTGGCTCATACAGGTAATCCCAGGATTTCTTCGCCAGTTCGCCATCTTCTGCCGGTGGCAGAGGCAACAGCTGAACGATGCGTGGTTCCTGAGACATGGTATTGACGAATTTGTTGCTAACAACGCATAACTTGTCTAAACGACCTTCATCGTAAGCCTGCAACATCACTTTTACCGGTCCGATAAGTTCTGACAGAGAAGGGTTATCCCCCATGCCAGTCACTTGGGCAACAACGTTGCCACCTACGGAACCGAAGAAAGAGGCTGCTTTGGAACCGATCAGGGCTAAGTCAACCTCAACGCCTTTCTCGGACCAGCCTTTCATCTCTGCCAGCAGTTTTTTGAACAAGTTAATGTTCAAGCCGCCACAAAGACCACGGTCGGTAGACACCACCAGATACCCAACGCGTTTAATTTCACGCTCATCCAGGTACGGGTGCTTGTATTCCAGATTACCTAACGCGAGGTGACCGATCACTTCACGAATGGTTTCTGCATAAGGACGGCTGGCCGCCATGCGATCCTGCGTTTTACGCATTTTGGAGGCGGCGACCATCTCCATCGCTTTAGTGATCTTTTGCGTGTTTTGCACGCTGCTGATCTTACTACGTATCTCTTTTCCGCCGGCCATCTCTGCTTCTCCTCATTACCAAACGGCCTGCTGCTGGTCTGCTAAAGCAGGGCAGCAGGACCGCTTAGTGTTACCAGGACTGGGTTGCTTTGAAGGTATCGAGGATATTTTTGAATTTACCCTCGATCTCATCGTTGTACGCACCAGTTTGGTTGATTTGTTGCAGAAGCTCTGCGTGCTCGCGGTCAGCGTAAGCCAACAGCGCAGCTTCAAAGCTACCGACTTTAGACAATTCAACGTCTTCCAGGTAACCACGTTCTGCTGCGAAGATAATCAGTGACTGCGCTACGATTGACATCGGCGCGTACTGTTTCTGTTTCAGCAATTCAGTCACTTTCTGACCGTGGTTCAACTGTTTACGCGTTGCTTCATCCAGATCGGATGCAAACTGGGAGAACGCAGCCAGTTCACGATACTGTGCCAACGCGGTACGAATACCACCGGACAGTTTTTTCATGATCTTGGTCTGAGCTGCACCACCAACACGGGATACGGAAATCCCTGGGTTTACCGCAGGACGGATACCGGCGTTGAACAGGTTTGATTCCAGGAAGATCTGACCATCGGTAATCGAGATTACGTTGGTTGGAACGAACGCTGAAACGTCGCCCGCTTGCGTTTCGATGATTGGAAGCGCAGTCAGGGAACCGGTTTTGCCTTTCACTTCACCCTTGGTGAATGCTTCAACGTACTCGGCGTTAACACGCGCAGCACGCTCCAGCAGACGGGAGTGGAGATAGAAAACGTCGCCTGGGTAAGCTTCACGACCTGGTGGACGACGAAGCAGCAGGGAAATCTGACGGTAAGCAACAGCCTGTTTAGACAGGTCATCATAAACGATCAGTGCGTCTTCACCGCGGTCACGGAAGTATTCACCCATTGCGCAGCCGGAGTACGGTGCCAGGTATTGCAGTGCAGCAGATTCTGATGCAGTCGCAACAACAACGATGGTGTTTTCCAGTGCGCCGTGCTCTTCCAGTTTACGAACCACGTTAGAAATGGTGGACGCTTTCTGGCCGATAGCCACATAGATACATTTGATGCCGGAATCGCGCTGGTTGATGATCGCATCAATTGCCAGAGCAGTTTTACCAGTTTGACGGTCACCGATGACCAATTCACGCTGACCACGACCGATTGGGATCATGGCATCAACGGATTTGTAGCCTGTTTGCACAGGTTGGTCTACGGATTGACGTTCGATAACGCCCGGTGCGATAGCTTCAACAGCTGAGAAGCCGTCGTGTTCTACCGGACCTTTACCGTCGATTGGCGCACCCAGGGTGTTAACAACGCGACCCAGCAGGCCACGGCCAACTGGAACTTCCAGGATACGGCCAGTACATTTAACTTTCATACCTTCGGCGAGGTCAGCGTAAGGGCCCATTACAACGGCACCTACGGAGTCGCGCTCCAGGTTCAGGGCGATAGCGTAACGGTTACCCGGCAACGCAATCATTTCGCCTTGCATGACATCGGCTAAGCCGTGCACGCGGATGATCCCGTCACTGACGGAAACGATAGTACCTTCATTGTGAGCTTCGCTCACCACATTGAACTGAGCAATGCGCTGCTTGATCAGTTCGCTGATTTCGGTGGAATTCAGTTGCATGCTCCAGTCCCCTTAAGACTGCAAGACGTCTGCCAGGCGTTCAAGACGACTGCGAACGCTGCCATCAATCACCATATCACCTGCACGGATTACGACACCGGCAAGAACAGACTTGTCAATTTTGCAATTCAGCTTAACTTTGCGAGACAGACGTTTTTCCATCGCAGCAGCAATCTTAGCCTGCTGATCTTCGGACAGTGGAGTTGCTGAAGTAACTTCTACTTCGGCAATGGCCTCTAAAGAGGCACGCAGTTCGATGAACTGTTGCAGCACTTCCGGAAGAACGCGTAAACGTCCATTTTCAGCCATAACCTTAATCAGATTTTGGCCTGCGTCGTCGAGTTGTTCACCACATACCGCGATAAACGTTTGAGACAGAGTTTCTGGTGCTAAAGCCCCGGAAAGCAGTTCTTCAATTTGTTCATTGCGTGTGACTTCAGCCGTGAACGCCAGCATGGACTGCCAGCGATCTAAGCTTTGGTGCTCAACGGCAAAGTCAAAAGCTGCTTTGGCGTAGGGGCGAGCTACAGTTACAAATTCAGACATCAGCCCCTCCCTCCTTACAGTTCAGCGACCAGTTTATCAACGATGTCGCTGTTAGCAGCTTCATCCACGGAACGTTCGATGATCTTCTCGGCGCCAGCAATGGCCAAAATCCCGACTTGCTTACGCAACTCTTCACGGGCGCGTTGGCGTTCGGCGTCGATCTCTGCCTTAGCTTGCGTCACGATCTTGTTACGTTCCTGCTCGGCTTCGGCTTTCGCTTCGTCGACGATCTGCGATTTACGCTTGTTCGCCTGTTCGATGATTACCTGAGCTTCAGCTTTAGCTTTTTTCAGTTGGTCGGTCGCATCGGCTTGCGCTAAGTCCAGCTCTTTTTTTGCACGTTCTGCGGAAGACAAACCTTCAGAAATCTCTTTCTGACGTTTTTCGATGGCAGCCATAATTGGCGGCCATACGTACTTCATGCAGAACCAGACAAACAGGACAAACGCGATAGCCTGGCCGAGGATTGTTGCGTTAAGATTCACAGCACAATGCCTCTTTCAAAGTGAATTATTTGATGTAGTTCGAATAACAGTGAGCGAGCTCAGTGTTACGCGACAGCAAACATCACGTACAGACCCAGACCAACAGCAATCATTGGGATTGCATCGACCAGACCCATAACGATAAAGAACTGTGTACGCAACAGAGGGATCAGGTCAGGCTGACGTGCAGCACCTTCCAAGAATTTACCACCCAAGATGCCGATACCGATTGCAGCACCGATTGCCGCCAGGCCCATCATCAATGCGGCAGCCATGTACAGCAGATCCATACTCAGGTTTTCCATGACAGTCTCCAGTTTGTTTCAGTTAAAACGCAGTAGTGTTGAAAGAAAATCAGTGTTTTTCAGATGCCATCGAGAGATAGACAATCGTCAGAACCATGAAGATAAAAGCTTGCAGCGTAATGATCAGGATGTGGAAAATGGCCCAAGGCACACTCAGAATCCACTGTGACCACCACGGCAGCAGGCCAGCAATAAGGATGAAGATCAACTCACCCGCATACATATTGCCAAACAGTCGCAGACCCAGTGAAACTGGTTTGGACAGCAGGCTGACACCTTCAAGAATCAGGTTAATCGGAATGAAAACCGGATGATTGAATGGCTGCATTGTCAGTTCCTTAACGAAACCGCCAACGCCTTTCATCTTAATGCTATAGAAAAGAATCAGAATGAATACGCCAAGCGCCATCGACAACGTGATGTTCACGTCGGCCGTTGGTACAACACGCAGAGCAGGCAAACCAAGTAATCTTTCACCGATGGTCGGTAAAAAATCGATTGGCAGCAAATCCATCATGTTCATTAAGAACACCCAGACGAAGACAGTCAGAGCCAAAGGGGCGATGACTTTGCTTTTGCCGTGATACATGTCACGCACGTTGCTATCGACGAAACCTACAACCAGCTCGATGGCCGTTTGCATTTTTCCTGGGACACCACTGGTGGCCTTTTTAGCGACGCGATGGAAAATAACCAGAAAGAGTACCCCGAGGACCACGGAGAAAAACATCGAATCGATGTTAATCGACCAGAATCCCGTCCCTACCTGAAGCTGTGTCAGATGGTGACCGATATACTCTTGTGGAGTAGAGATTTCTCCTGATGCAGACATGATGCCTCTTACCCTTTAGTAGTTAAGTACGGTAACTGTTAATGACGGCCGGTGCTAAAATCTGAGTCATCAACACCGATAAATAAGCCAAACCAAGCGGAGCAAAAACCGCCTTAAACAGGCCCAGCGCGATAATCATCAAGATAATCGTTATCAGAACCTTCAGCGCTTCTCCGATGGCAAAAGTCCAGGCAACTCGTCCAGAAACCGCTGTTTGCCCCTGCTGACGCATTGCGAAAAGCGTGAACAATACATTCGGTAGCCATGCGGCCATTCCGCCCATTAAGCCAGAAGTGGTCCACGTCAGGCTTTTAAAGCCAAATGCAGCACTGAGCAGAACAAAGGTCAGTAACTGCAGTATTAACAGCTTTCTGGCCACCTTCGCGCCGTTCTTGCTGTACAAAATACCTGATACAGACATGACGTTTGTTCTCTCCGTACTAAGTACCTAGCTGGAGGTATGCTGAGTGCCGTATATCATAGCCTTTACGGTTTTGAGTCAAGCAGCAAAAAACGAGCAAATTATACGGGCCACTCAAACGAATTCAATGGATAAGTAGCGAAAAGGTGAACAATTATTTAAATTTTAAGCTTTATGGCTATTTTCATAAGCAAACTATAGTCGTAAATGGCCTTTCGGCATTTGTACGAGTATTCCATTGCTTAACAAAGAAGCGTGCGCCCGATCACATAATTACTATTTTCAGCTGCTAATACATCATCGGTAAAGCTAATCCTTAGCTATTCTGGCCTTTTAAAAGTAATAAAAATCAATAGGATGGTTATTTGGTAGCCTTAATTAAAACGGAATGCAAAATAACTGCACTTCCCTGAAACAATAACCCAACAAATAACAACATTTTCATTACATGAGTTTTATCTTAGCCAGTGCCACTTTTTATTTTCAACCGTAACTATTTCCTGCCTGATTAGATCTGAAAGGTCATACAACTGCTATCAGAGTGTAAAAATGAGGTAAAACTCAAACGGACGGCATTAATTTAATTAGCCTGCTTATTTTACCTTTCATACACATTTGAAATTTTGACGATTTATTGACTCATCGCAAATTTAGTTTGCCTTAAGGACAACTAAATGACGCTCGCCTTCCAGTTCCGGAACCTTTAATTTTACGATCTCTTCCAGAGTAACCCCATCTGGTAACGAGTCTAGCTCATCATCCGGACGCACGCCCTTCAACGCGTAGAAACGCCCCTGCCCTTTCGCCGGCAAATGGTGACACCACGACAGCATATCTTGCAGCGAGGCGAAGGCGCGGCTAATCACGCCGTCAAATGGCGGCTCGGGGATAAACTCTTCCACGCGGCTCTGTACCGGCTCGACGTTCGTCAGCCCCAGCTCATGCTGCACCTGGCGTAAGAAACGCACGCGCTTGCCAAGGCTATCGAGCAGAGTGAAGTGGGAGTCAGGGCGAACGATAGCCAGCGGGATGCCCGGCAGGCCAGGCCCCGTGCCGACGTCAATAAAGCGCGAGCCGGTCAGGTGCTTATTCACCACGATGCTGTCCATGATATGGCGAACCAGCATCTGCATAGGGTCACGAACCGAAGTCAGGTTGTAGGCTTTATTCCATTTGTGCAGCATCTCGACATAGGCCACTAACTGCTGTTTTTGCTGATCGGGTAACGATAATCCAGCCGCAGCCAGCAGCGAGTCTAATTTCTTATGCACAATGAGGTCCTCTGACAAAAAACATGTCCGTTCGAATTGGTGAAGAATGATAAATCAGCTGATGGAGCGGGAAAAGCGAGATTTGGCCACCAGACTGAAATCATCTGGCGGCCAGAACGAGAGGAAATTAGGCGCTGCGGCGCAGCAGACCTTGCTTTTTCAACCAGATAAGCAGAATCGAGATAGCCGCCGGTGTGATACCCGAAATACGGGTCGCCTGACCGATCGACGTCGGTTTGTGATCGTTAAGTTTGGCGATCACTTCGTTCGATAAGCCATTCACCTGACGATAATCGAGATCCAGCGGCAACAGGGTATTCTCGTTGCGCTGTTGTTTTTCGATCTCATCCTGCTGACGAGCGATATAACCTTCGTATTTGACCTGAATTTCAACCTGCTCAGCAGCCTGAACGTCCGGCACTGAAGGGCCAAACGGCGTAAGGCTGGTCAGCAGCTCGTATGTCATCTCAGGACGACGCAGCAACTCTTCGGCACTGGCTTCTTTCGACAGCGGCGCGGACAGATGCGCGTTAACCAATTCAACTTGCTCAGAGCGTGGGTTCACCCAAATGCCGCGCAGGCGCTGGCGTTCAAGCTCGATCATCTCTAATTTTTGGTTGAAGCGAGCCCAGCGAGCGTCATCAACCAAGCCCAGTTCACGGCCTTTTTCAGTCAGGCGTAAATCGGCATTGTCTTCACGCAGCATCAGGCGATATTCAGCACGCGAGGTAAACATGCGGTACGGCTCTTTGGTGCCCAGAGTGCACAGGTCGTCAACCAACACGCCAAGGTAAGCCTGATCGCGACGCGGCGCCCAACCTTCTTGCTCAAAGGCGTAGCGCGCAGCGTTCATGCCCGCCAATAAGCCTTGCGCTGCTGCTTCTTCGTAACCGGTGGTGCCGTTGATCTGTCCGGCGAAGAACAGGCCTGGAATGAATTTGCTTTCCAGCGTCGGCTTCAAATCACGCGGATCGAAGAAATCGTATTCGATGGCATAGCCCGGACGCACGATAACGGCGTTCTCCAGACCCTGCATGGAACGAACGATCTGCATCTGCACGTCAAACGGCAGGCTGGTGGAGATACCGTTTGGATAGACTTCGTTGCTGGTCAGCCCTTCAGGCTCAAGGAAGATCTGATGCGAGTTACGATCTGCGAAACGCATGACCTTATCTTCGATCGACGGGCAGTAGCGCGGGCCGATCCCTTCGATGATCCCTGCGTACATCGGGCTACGATCCAAATTATTGCGGATCACATCATGGGTTTTCTCATTGGTGTAGGTCATGTAGCAAGGGATCTGACGCGGATGCTGTGCCGCGTTACCCATGAATGAGAAAACCGGCGCCGGGTTGTCACCGTGCTGAGGCGCTAATGCGCTGAAGTCGATAGAGCGTGCATCGATACGCGGAGGCGTACCGGTTTTAAGGCGATTTACACGCAGTGGCAGTTCACGCAGGCGCTGTGACAATGAGATTGCTGGTGGATCCCCCGCACGGCCGCCGCTGTAGTTCTCCAGACCAATGTGGATTTTTCCATCCAGGAAGGTGCCAACGGTCAGAACGACAGACTTAGCACGGAATTTAAGGCCCATTTTGGTCACGGCGCCAACCACTGCGCCATTCTCAACAATCAAATCTTCAACAGACTGCTGGAAGATCATCAAGTTTGGCTGGTTTTCCAATGCTGTGCGAACGGCTTGGCGATACAAAACGCGGTCTGCCTGAGCACGAGTGGCTCGAACGGCTGGACCTTTACTCGCGTTTAGTATCCTAAACTGAATCCCCGCATGATCGATCGCCGTGGCCATCAAACCGCCCAGTGCGTCCACTTCTTTAACCAGATGTCCTTTCCCGATCCCACCAATCGCTGGGTTACACGACATTTGTCCTAGCGTGTCGATATTGTGGGTCAATAACAGGGTTTGACGTCCCATTCTGGCTGAAGCCATAGCGGCTTCGGTGCCTGCATGGCCACCACCGATGATGATGACGTCAAATTGTTCCGGATAAAACATGGTACTGCACCTCGGAGTTCATGCGATGAAAGGGTGTGTGGTGTTGGGAGGAGGGATTCTACTCAAGTTTTGAGGTTCCACAAGTCCCGGGGGATCGTCACTAATTAAAAGAAGATCTTTTTTATTTAAAGATCTCTTATTAATACTTCTATTAGGATCACGATCCTCTGTGCATAAGTCTTTATTGTCGATGAAGATCAACAAGCTAAGCACGATCGAATGCTGTGAATGATCGGTGATCCTGTTCAGTATAAGCTGGGATCAGAATAGAGAGTTATGCACAGCATGAAATGCGACCTAAGGTTGTTATAGGGATAACTACCGGTTTTACCCTGCTTTACAGCCTAGTTATCCACATCTGATCGCTGAATATTTACACTTATTTGAGCAAATTAATCCAATTGATCACCCAAATCTCAGCGGGATCTTCAGGAATTTCATGTTGGGTCACATCGATTTCCATGCGATCGCCAATTCTTTTCGCGCCCAACGCTGTCAGTTTTTGATCCAATGAACGGATCGCGCCACAAAAAGTATCGTATTCGCTGCTGCCAAGACCCAATGCCCCGAACTGTACTTTAGACAGATCCGGCTGCTGCTCTTCCAGCTGTTCCAGGAAAGGTTGAAGGTTGTCAGGAAGATCTCCTGCACCATGTGTTGAACACACCACCAGCCAAATACCTTCGGCCGGGACTTCATACAGCTCTGGACCATGCAATGTCTGAGTACTAAAACCGGCTTCTTCCAGCTTTTCTGCAACGTGTTCCGCTACATATTCGGCACTGCCAAGCGTACTGCCACTGATCAGGGTAATGGTAGACATAATGCTCTCACCTGATAAAAGAAACGACATTGTACGCTGTGAATCAGCTGGGATCTACCTGTGGATAATAGGGGTATATAAATTCGGCCTTATGGCTTGATGGTGCGCATAATGGGGTTCTGCAGGGAGATCAGCGTCTCCGTGGACTGAATCTCATCAATGGTCTGGATCTTGTTGATAAGTACGTGTTGCAGCGAATCAATCGAGCGGCACATGATCTTGATGAAGATGCTGTAGTGGCCGGTGGTGTAATAGGCTTCGACCACCTCTTCAATGCTTTCAAGCTTAGCCAGCGCGGAGGGGTAGTCTTTGGCGCTCTTGAGAATGATGCCGATAAAGCAGCAGACGTCGTAACCTAGCTGCTTTGGGCTGACGGTGATATTGGCACCGGTGATGATTCCTGCCTGTTTCATCTTCTCAACGCGAACATGGATGGTGCCGGGGCTGACGGCGAAAACCTTCGCCAGTTCGGCATAGGCCGTGCGCGCGTTAACCATCAGGGCGTTTAGGATGGCGCGATCGAGATTATCGATCTGATAAATTTCGGTCATTTTTTTCCTCTCATATTCTCGTATCAACAATTTATGCTGCCTAAAAATGAGGGATTAAAAGCCTTAAGGCAATATTTATTGTTGGATATTGAATCTATCTCTTACTTTGTTGCTTAATCAGTTCTATTGAAGACAAGGGAATGAGAAAACAACAATGAAAACCCAATTTATCGAGAAACAGCGTCAAATTAGCTTTGTGAAATCCACCTTCTCCCAGCAGCTGGAAAAGCAGCTAGGCCTGATTGAAGTGCAGGCACCTTTATTAAGCCAGCTGGGCGACGGCACGCAGGACAACCTCTCCGGCAGCGAGAAGGCGGTTCAGGTGCATGTGAAATCCTTGCCAGACTCGACCTTTGAAGTGGTTCACTCTCTGGCGAAGTGGAAGCGCAAAACTCTCGGCCAGCACGACTTCAGCGCGGGCGAAGGGCTGTATACCCACATGAAGGCTTTGCGCCCAGATGAAGATCGTCTGTCGCCGGTACACTCTGTCTGTGTCGATCAGTGGGATTGGGAACAGGTGATGGGCGATGGCGAACGAACGCCTGAGTTTCTTAAAGCCACGGTGCGTAAGATCTACGCCGGTATAAAGGAAACCGAAGCGGCGGTGAGCCGTGAGTTTGGCCTGACGCCGTTCTTGCCGGAGGAGATCCACTTTGTCCACAGCGAAACTCTACTACAGCGCTTTCCGGAGCTGGACGCCAAGCAGCGCGAGCGCGCCATTGCTAAAGAGCTGGGCGCGGTGTTCCTGATGGGCATTGGCGGCAAACTGTCTCACGGTAAATATCACGACGTTCGCGCGCCGGACTACGATGACTGGAGCAGTAAAGGTGAAGCCGGGCTGTCTGGCCTGAACGGCGATATTTTGGTGTGGAACCCGATTTTGGAAGATGCGCTGGAACTGTCGTCGATGGGCATTCGCGTTGATGCCGCGACTTTAAAGCACCAGCTAGCGTTGACTGATGACCAAGCTCGCTTGCAGCTCGACTGGCATCAAGCATTGCTGCGCGGTGAGATGCCGCAAACCATCGGCGGCGGAATTGGCCAATCTCGTTTGGTGATGCTGTTGCTGCAAAAGCCGCATATCGCGCAGGTGCAGTGCGGCGTCTGGTCGCCACTGCTGCACGACAGCGTTGAAGGCGTGCTCTAAAACTACCGTTTAAGGCCGCTGCCAGCGACGCTGGACGCGGCTTTTCATCCCGGTATCAAAGCGCCAAATGTGGTCGAAGATGCGCATGATGCCGGGCTTGCCGTATTGCGACATCGCCAGAGCATGGAAACGGTGATGTTTATCCTGCTGTAAATGCTTCACTCTCTTCTTAACTTCTTCCGGCAGCCGCTGGGCGATGAAATCCGAGATGATCACCGCGTCGGCGTCCTGCCACTCGGGTGATGACAGCTTATCTAAGGTGGCGGTCAGGCAGGCAGCCAAGTCGGTACCGCCCCTGAAATGCTGGCCGAGAAAGCGCAAAGCCTGATCCAACCCGTTGGAAGAGGTCAACTCGTAATGAATCACCTGACTGGCGAACAGCATGATGTAGCAGCGGCGGTTGTCGGCCAGCGCAATTCTCAGCAGCGCCAGGCAGAACGCTTTGGCGCACTGCTCATTAAATCCTCCCATTGAACCCGAAGTATCCACGCAGATGACAAAAGGCCCGCGCGGCTGGGGTTCTTGCTGCTGATGCACCACCGGGCGTTTGACCACTTTTTCGCGCCACACGTCGCCTTGCAGTCGGTAGGTCATTAGGCGCTTTTCCAGCAGGCGTCGGTAAAACTCATACTCCAGCTCGGGGATCCCCAACGTCCCCAGCTCGGTGGGCATCAGGCGCAAAATATCGTCGCTCTGATGAATGCCGTTCACCTCTTCGGGCACCGTGGCGGGCTCGCGCACCATCAGCCGATGTTCTTCCATCTTGGCATCTTCGTGCGGGCTGGTTTTGGCTTTCTGACTGCGACCCAGCTGCTCGGCGAGCCTCTGCAACTCAGGCTGCTGCTGCAAAAAAGCGCCGTAGCGCGACAGCGACTGCACTTCGCCACGCTGCCGCTGGCCCTTGCTCATATCCCACAGCCGTCCGGCGGCGGCATCGTTCTCTGCTAATAAAGGAGAGAGTTCGCCGCTGAGTTCCAGCCGCTGCTGTAGCTCTTCCTGCAACTGTTCCTGTTCCTGCTCGAGCAGCTGATGATGAACGGTCACCGTCTGGAAAGTAAGATTCAGCCGCCAGCGCTGGAGAAACAGAGTGTGGAAGCTATTGCCGGTTTTCGGGACTCGCGTCTCCTCGGCGTTTTGCTGCAACGAGCGCGCCTCGGTAATAAAGGGAGAGTTTAGCGACTCAAGCTGCTCAATCAGCGCAGGCAGCTCGGCCTGAAAGGTGGCGGCGTCAATCTGCTGGCAGTGCTGATAAAGGTAGAACTCTTTGGCGAGGTCCGGCGGCACCGGCGTATCGTGGATGCGCTGGCGCAGTCTGAACTTCCACTCGGGCAGGTCTTTGGTCAGCGCGCGCTTCAGTCGTGGGAACTTTTCGAAGAAAATCGCCAGCTGCGGCGTGGCCAGCAGGCCGATGATCAGCTCCTCGATCAGCTCACCTTCGCTGATCGACAATAAGAGATCGAGGGATTCCAGACTGAGCATGGATCAGTGTCCGCTGAACAAGTCTTGCTGGTGGCGGAGTTGCTCCGACACCGCCAGCAGGCTGGCTTCAATCTTCGCGGCCCACTCGGCGGCGACAAACAGGCAGTTTTGATGCTGGCTGAACTCGTGGCGCTGCTGGTTAAACTTGGCATTCAGCCCTTCCAGCCTGCTTTTCATCTCATCGGGGACGGCAATCTGCTCTTTGCCCGGCAGAGTCAGCGGCGTCGACTGGCGGCTGATATCCAGCACCAGAAGCTGCAGCTTGTCATCCACCTCCGCCTCAATGTTCTGCGCGAATCCCATGCCGTTGAGCTTCACCTTCAGAACCCCTCCTTTATTAAGCCACTCGTCGAGCACGCTTCTTTCCACCAGCAGATGGGAAACCTGAATATCGTGCAGATGAAGCGGGGTTTGCAGCAGTAGGGTCAGGCTGCTAGCCGCCAGCGTATCCGGCAGGCTGTATTGCGGCTTACGGCTGAAAATACCCGCCTTTTTGAGCACTTTGATCGACTGCCTGGAGCTTTGCTGCTGCTGATACTGCATCCATTCCTGATTCAGCTGGCGCAGCTTCATTAATAGCGTCTGCTGTTGGTAAGCCTGTTCGGTGATCATCTGCTCGATTTGGGTTTGCAGCAGGTGGTAGGTGTTCAGGTCGTGCCACAGGCAATCTTTCAGCAAAATCAGGTCGATAGGCGTGATGGCCTGACGGCCGCTGAAGAAGGCGCAGGCTTGCAGCAGGCGCAGGGCTTTCTTCCAGCGGCGGTCCGAAACATAGGGCGCGGTGTCCAGCGCGTCCAGACGCTGGCGCAGTTGGAAAATCAGCTCGAAGCAGGATTCCGGCAAGGTCACCTTATCTATTTCAGGCTGCCACTGCTGATACTCTTCATCGCTAATGCTCAGGGCTTCCGGCACCAGATTGGCGCTTTCGTTTGGCCGGGAAGTCAGCAAAGAGCGGAAATTCTGTTTATCCTGCACCTTGTCCAGCCATAGGCGGATTAGCATACGGTCATAGAGTGCCTCAAGGCTGCCGTCGGCCTCAGGCAGTTCATTGGAGGCGCTGACCAGCAGGCGCATCGGGATAGCATCCTCGCGCTCGCCGTTACGAAAGCGTCGCTCGTTAATGGCGGTCAGCAGGGTATTGAGGATGGCCGGGCCGGCTTTCCAAATCTCATCCAGAAAAACAATCTCCGCCTCGGGCAAATAGCCGGAAGTCAGGCGTAGATAGCGGCCTTCGTCTTTCAGGGCTTGAATCGACAGCGGGCCAAAAACCTCTTCTGGGGTGGAGAAGCGCGTCATCAGGTATTCAAAAGCGCGGGCGTGGCGGAAGGCAAACTTAAGGCGGCGGGCAATCAGGCTTTTAGCGATGCCGGGCGGCCCGAGCAGAAACACGCTTTCGCCGCACAGCGCGGCCAGCAGGCACAACCGGATGGCTTCCTGACGCTCGTACAGTCCGTGTTCTAAAGCATTGGCAAGACGGGCAATCCGTTCTGCAAGTAAAGGAGAATGCGCCATACTGAATCTTCCGGTTTCCGTGAGTAAATGAGATCAGTGAAATTACTGGGCTGGGAATGATAATAAACCATGGCCTATTTTTATTGATATAGCTTACGGATATAGATTGTTGATTACACAAATCTTTCTATTATAGATACTGTGGGTTTATCTGCGTTAATCGCCAATTCCTTGTTTATATAGGGGTAGGCAATTGGATTTATTCGTGCATACTGTGCGCCGTTTAGTGGGCATTCAGCCCTGAGCGCATCTTTCGCTTACGGAATTCTTTGCATAAAAGAGCAGCAAAAAGAAACCAATTATGAGCACAGAACATAAACGGTCACTCCCCGCAGTAACCCTGGCCGCCATTGGTGTGGTTTATGGTGACATTGGCACCAGCCCTCTCTACACCTTGAGAGAGTGTTTTTCAGGCCACTACGGCTTTAACGTTGAACCCAGCGTTGTCTTTGGTTTCCTTTCCCTGATTTTCTGGATGCTTATACTTATTGTCTCGCTGAAATACCTCACTTACGTGATGCGCGCAGACAACGCCGGTGAAGGCGGGATCTTGACCCTGATGTCCCTCGCGGGCCGTAACACCTCGGCGCGAACCACGGCGGTATTAGTGATCCTCGGGCTTATCGGCGGCAGCTTCTTCTATGGCGAAGTGGTGATCACCCCGGCGATTTCGGTGCTGTCGGCGATGGAAGGCTTAGAGATTGCCGCCCCGTCGCTCGACCCTTATATCGTGCCGCTTTCTATTACCGTCCTGACGTTACTGTTCATCATCCAGAAGCACGGCACCGGCATTGTCGGCAAGCTGTTTGCCCCGGTGATGCTGCTGTGGTTCCTGACGCTGGCGGTGCTAGGTATTAACAGTATTGCTCAAAACCCAGAAGTGCTGCGGGCCATGAACCCGATGTGGGCGGTGAACTTCTTTATTGAGCATAAATCCTTCTCCTTCTTTGCGCTCGGCGCGGTGGTGCTTTCCATCACGGGTGTTGAGGCGCTGTATGCCGATATGGGCCACTTCGGCAAATTCCCTATCCGTCTGGCGTGGTTCACCGTGGTGCTACCTTCGCTGGTGCTGAACTACTTCGGGCAAGGCGCACTGCTGCTCAAAAACCCCGAGGCGATTAAAAACCCGTTCTTCCTGCTGGCACCTGACTGGGCGCTGATCCCACTGCTGATTCTGGCGACCCTCGCCACCATTATCGCCTCGCAGGCGGTGATCTCCGGCGTGTTCTCCCTGACTCGTCAGGCAGTTCGTTTGGGCTATCTGCCTCCAATGCGCATCATCCACACCTCAGAAATGGAAGCCGGGCAGATCTACATTCCCGCCATTAACTGGACGCTCTATTTCGCAGTGGTTATCGTCATCGCCAGCTTCGAGCATTCGAGTAATTTGGCCGCCGCCTATGGTATTGCCGTGACCGGCACCATGGTGCTGACTTCGATTCTCTCCTGCACCGTGGCGCTGAAAAACTGGCACTGGAAAGCTTTCCTGGTCGGCATTCTGCTGGTGGTTCTGCTGTTTATCGACGTGCCGATGTTCGCGGCGAACGCCACCAAGCTGTTCTCCGGCGGCTGGCTGCCTCTGACCCTCGGCCTGTGCATGTTTATCGTGATGACCACGTGGAAAAGCGAGCGTTTCCGCCTTATGCGCCGGATGCACGAACACGGCAACTCGCTGGAAGCCATGATCGCCTCGCTGGAGAAATCGCCGCCGGTGCGCGTGCCGGGCACTGCGGTTTATATGTCCCGCGCCACTAACGTCATTCCGTTTGCCCTGCTGCACAACCTCAAGCACAACAAAGTGCTGCACGAGCGCGTGGTGCTGCTGACGCTGCGCACCGAAGACGCGCCTTATGTGCACAATGTTCGCCGGGTAACTATCGAGCAGCTCTCACCGACCTTCTGGCGCGTGGTGGCGAGCTACGGTTTCAAAGAGACGCCAAACGTTGAGGAAGTGTTCCACCGCTGCGGGCTGGAAGGTCTGCCGTGCCGCATGATGGAAACTTCGTTCTTTATGTCCCACGAGTCGCTAATCCTCACCAAGCGGCCTTGGTATCTCTACTTCCGCGGCAAGCTGTTTATGGCTCTCAGCCGCAACGCGCTGCGCGCGCCGGACCAGTTCGAGATCCCGCCTAACCGCGTTATCGAGCTAGGGACGCAGGTGGAAATCTAATTCGCCTGTGGTGAACAAAGGGCACTTTCGAGTGCCCTTTTGCTTTTCTAAACGCCGTGAAAAGTCATTAACTCAAATTTAGCGCGGCTTTCAAAAACGCGTAGCGAAACGTTTCGACGGCGATCACAATTTCATCACAAGGCGATTGCCAGTTTCTAGCATCGTCATAAACTCAGCAGTGAGCGAAACGTTTCGCTGTCGGAGTTCACAATGAAGAAATCACCGCTTTTAAATGCCGAAATCTCCTATGTCATTGCCAGGTTAGGTCATACCGATCAGCTGGTTATTGCCGATGCCGGTTTACCGGTACCCGCATCTTCCCAACGCATCGATCTGGCGCTAACTGCCGGTGTTCCTACTTTCTTGCAAGTTTTCAAGGTAGTGACCCATGAGATGCAGGTTGAGCGCGCGATTCTCGCCGAGGAGATCGTCGAAAAAAATCCTCAACTCCATGAAGCGTTACTCGCGCAGTTGAAACAGCTTGAGCAACACCAGGGAAACACCATCAGCCTTGAGTACATCAGCCATGAGTCATTCAAGGTGCAAACCGAACACAGCCGGGCCGTGGTCCGTAGCGGGGAATGTTCGCCGTACGCGAACGTTATTCTTTGTGCTGGCGTAACCTTCTGAGGCCTTTATGCAACCTTTGCTGCAACTCTCAGGGATTGATAAAGCGTTTCCCGGCGTTAAAGCGCTCTCCGGCGCGGCGCTAAGCGTCTATCCGGGCCGCGTGATGGCGCTGGTGGGTGAAAACGGCGCCGGTAAGTCCACCATGATGAAAGTGCTCACCGGCATCTATCAAAAGGATGCCGGTTCACTGCGTTTTCTGGGAAAAGAGGCCTCTTTTAACGGGCCTAAAGATTCTCAGGAAGCCGGCATCGGCATTATTCATCAGGAATTGAACCTGATCCCCCAGCTGACTATCGCGGAAAACATCTTTCTTGGCCGCGAGTTTGTGAATGGGTTTGGCCGCATCAATTGGAAGAAGATGTACGCCGAAGCCGACAAACTGCTGGCGCGCCTGAACCTGCGTTACAGCAGCCATCGTCTGGTGGGCGAGTTATCGATTGGTGACCAGCAAATGGTGGAAATCGCCAAGGTGCTGAGCTTCGAGTCCAAGGTCATCATCATGGATGAGCCGACCGACGCCTTAACCGATACCGAAACCGCCTCTTTATTTAACGTCATCCGCGAGCTGAAAGCGGCGGGTTGCGGCGTGGTCTACATCTCGCACCGCATGAAGGAAATCTTTGAAATTTGCGATGACGTCACCGTGTTCCGCGATGGCCAGTTTATCGCCGAGCGCCCAGTAAGCGAATTGCAGGAAGACACGCTGATCGAAATGATGGTTGGCCGCCGCCTTGAAGAGCAATACCCGCGCCTCAAGCAAGAGCGCGGCGCGCTGCGCCTGCAAGTGCGCAATGTCTCCGGGCCGGGCGTCAAAGATGTCAGCTTCAACTTATATGCTGGCGAAATTCTCGGTGTCTCCGGACTGATGGGCGCCGGTCGTACCGAGTTGATGAAGATTCTCTACGGCGCGCTGCCGCGTAAAGCGGGTTATGTCGCCCTTGATGGCCGCGAAGTTGTCACCCATTCCCCACAGGACGGGTTGGCGAACGGCATCGTTTATATCTCTGAGGATCGTAAGCGCGACGGCCTGGTGCTCGGCATGTCAGTCAAAGAGAACATGTCGCTGACCGCGCTGCGCTACTTCAGCCGCGCGGGTGGCAGCCTGAAACATGCTGATGAGCAGCAGGCGGTCGGCGATTTCATTCGCATGTTCAACATCAAAACACCATCCATGATGCAGCCTATCGGCCTGCTCTCCGGGGGTAACCAGCAGAAAGTGGCGATTGCTCGCGGGCTGATGACGCGCCCAAAAGTTCTGATCCTCGACGAACCAACGCGCGGCGTTGACGTCGGCGCCAAGAAAGAGATTTACCAGCTTATTAACCAGTTCAAGCGCGAAGGTTTGAGCATCATTTTGATTTCGTCAGAAATGCCAGAAGTTATCGGCATGAGTGACCGAATCATGGTGATGCACGAAGGCCATTTAAGCGGTGAATTCCCGATAGAACAGGCTACGCAAGAAGTGTTGATGGCAGCCGCTGTCGGCAAGCAATACGGCGTGACGCAGGAGTAATCAACTATGAGTTCTCAGACTATGCCAGCCAAAAAGGGCTGGTTCACAAAAGAATGGTTGTTAGAGCAGAAATCGCTGATTGCGCTGCTGGTGCTGATTGCCGTGGTCTCTTCCATGAGCCCGAATTTCTTCACACTGAACAACCTGTTTAACATTCTTCAACAAACCTCGGTCAACGCCATTATGGCCGTGGGCATGACGCTGGTTATCCTGACGTCGGGGATCGACTTATCCGTCGGTTCGCTGCTGGCCTTAACGGGCGCGGTGGCGGCATCGATTGTGGGCTTAGAAGTGAATGCGCTGGTGGCCGTCGCCGGTGCGCTGGCCTTGGGGGCGGCGGTAGGTGCCGTCACCGGGGTGATTGTCGCTAAAGGCAAGGTTCAGGCGTTTATTGCCACACTGGTGATGATGCTCCTGCTGCGCGGTGTCACCATGGTGTACACCAACGGTAGTCCAATCAGCACTGGATTCACCGATGTTGCTGATACATTTGGCTGGTTTGGTATCGGTCGCCCGCTGGGCATCCCGACGCCGGTCTGGCTGATGGTGGTGGTGTTTGCGCTGGCGTGGTACATGCTGCATCACACCCGTTTAGGACGTTATATCTACGCGCTGGGCGGCAATGAGTCCGCGACGCGTCTGTCAGGTATCAGCGTTGATAAAGTTAAAATTATCGTCTACTCCCTGTGTGGTTTATTAGCGGCTTTAGCCGGCATTATCGAAGTGGCGCGTTTGTCCTCTGCGCAACCGACTGCCGGTACCGGTTATGAGCTGGACGCAATTGCCGCTGTGGTGTTGGGAGGAACCAGCCTGTCGGGTGGTAAAGGACGTATTGTAGGAACGTTGATCGGCGCGCTGATCCTCGGTTTCCTAAATAACGGTTTGAATTTATTAGGCGTATCCTCCTACTACCAAATGATAGTCAAAGCAGTCGTGATATTGCTGGCTGTTCTGGTAGATAACAAAAGCAACAAATAACCTCCCCTACAGGAATTATGACCATGAATATGAAAAAACTGGCAGTTTGGGTTTCCGCAGCAGCAATTACCGCCTCTTTCAGCGCCAACGTATTGGCTAAAGACACCATCGCGCTGGTGGTTTCTACGCTGAACAACCCGTTCTTCGTTTCCATGAAAGACGGCGCGCAGAAAGAAGCTGACAAGCTGGGCTACAACCTGGTGGTGCTGGATTCCCAGAACAACCCGGCGAAAGAGCTGGCAAACGTGCAGGACCTGACGGTTCGCGGCACCAAGCTGATGCTGATCAACCCGACTGACTCCGACGCCGTGGGTAACGCCGTTGCCATGGCGAACCAGGCTAAGATCCCAGTGATCACCCTTGACCGTCAGGCAAGCAAAGGCGAAGTGGCGAGCCACGTGGCTTCTGATAACGCCTTCGGCGGTAAAATGGCCGGTGATTACATCGCTAAAAAAGTTGGTGAAAACGCCAAAGTTATCGAACTGGAAGGTATTGCCGGGACTTCCGTTGCCCGCGAACGTGGCAAAGGCTTCGCTCAGGCGGCTGAAAAGCACCACTTCACTATTCTGGCTAGCCAGCCGGCAGACTTCGACCGTACTAAAGGTCTGAACGTAATGCAGAACCTGCTGACTGCACACCCAGACGTGCAGGCGGTATTCGCTCAGAACGACGAAATGGCGTTAGGCGCGCTGCGTGCCTTGCAGACCGCGGGTAAAACTGACGTTCTGGTGGTCGGTTTTGACGGCACCGAAGATGGCATCAAAGCGGTTAACAGTGGCAAGATGGGCGCAACCGTGGCCCAGCGTCCAGACCAGATTGGTGTGATTGGCGTTCAGACTGCTGATAAAGTGCTGAAAGGCGAAAAAGTGCCTGCTGTTATTCCAGTAGATCTGAAACTGGTTGCACAGCCGTAATTGACAGACTCTGCGCCGCTCCTGTTGGGCGGCGCAACATGACTCAGGGAACGCAAATGGATACAGGTAAACTGGTGGTTCTCGGCAGTATCAATGCCGACCATATTCTCAATATCAATCAATTCCCTCAGCCTGGCGAAACGGTGATCGGTAAACAATATACCGTGGCCTTTGGCGGCAAGGGAGCTAACCAGGCGGTCGCCGCCGGGCGCGCGGGCGCGGATATTTCCTTTATCGCCTGCGTCGGTGATGATGATATTGGTGAGCGCGTTCGTCAGCAGTTGGCCAGTGACAACATCGATACTTCTCCCGTTGAGGCAATCGCCGACACCACTACCGGCGTGGCGCTGATCTTCGTTAATGCCGAAGGCGAGAATGTTATCGGTATTGATGCCGGTGCGAATAAAGCCGTGACGCCTGACTACCTGAATCGTTATCAACAGAATATTGTCGACGCCTCGGCGTTGCTGATGCAATTAGAGTCTCCGCTAGAAACCGTGATCGCTGCGGCTAAGCTGGCGAAGCAGCACGATACTCAGGTTATCCTCAATCCTGCTCCGGCCTGTGAACTGCCCGATGAACTCTTGTCGCTGGTGGACATGATCACGCCGAACGAAACCGAGGCCGAGCGCCTGACCGGCATTCAGGTGAATAATAATGAAGATGCCCAACGCGCCGCGAAAGCGCTGCATGATAAAGGCATCGAAACCGTGATTATCACGCTGGGCAGCAAAGGTGTGTGGCTAAGCCAGCACGGCGAAGGCAAGCAGGTCAGCGGTTTCCGCGTCAAAGCCGTGGACACCATCGCGGCCGGGGACACCTTCAACGGCGCATTGGTCACCGCCCTGCTCGAAGGCGCAGCCATGGACAAAGCCGTGCGTTTTGCTCACGCCGCCGCCGCCATCGCCGTGACTCGCCCGGGGGCGCAGCCTTCTGTGCCGTGGCGTAATGAAATCGACGACTTCCTTGCGCGTCAGGAGTCCTGATTGGCCACCATGAAAGATGTCGCCCGCGTCGCGGGCGTCTCAACCTCCACCGTCTCTCATGTCATCAACAACAATCGCTTTGTCAGCGAGGCTATCCGCGAAAAAGTCACCGCGGCGATAGATAGCCTCAACTATGCACCTTCCGCCCTCGCCCGTAGCCTTAAACTGAACCAAACTCGGACGATTGGCATGCTGCTCACCGCCAGCAGCAACCCCTTCTATGCGGAAGTAGTGCGCGGCGTGGAGCGCAGCTGCTATGAACGCGGCTACAGCCTGATTCTCTGCAACACCGACGGCGACGCCGAGCGCATGAACCGCAGTATGGAAACCTTGCTGCAAAAGCGCGTCGACGGTTTGCTTTTAATGTGTACCGAGAATCATCGGCCGTCGCAGGACGCCATCAGCCGCTATCCGTCATTACCTATTGTGATGATGGACTGGGCACCTTTTGGCGCGGCGAACGATGTCATTCAGGATAACGCTCTGCTCGGCGGCGTGATGGCGACGGAGTATCTGATTAGCCAAGGATACCAGCGCATCGCCTGTATCACCGGCCCGCTGGATAAAACCACCGCCGTACAGCGACTGGATGGTTATCGTCAGGCCATGCATCAGGCGGGACTGCCGGTGTTACCGGGTTATGAAGTCACCGGGGATTTTGAGTTTGCCAGCGGCCTGCCCGCCATGGAGCAGTTGCTCGCCCTGCCGCAGCGCCCCGAGGCGGTTTTCGCCAGCAACGACGCGATGGCGGTTGGGGTTTATCAGGCACTATATAAAGAAGGGCTGCGCGTGCCGGATGACATCGCGGTCATTGGCTATGATGACATTCAGCTGGCGCAATATATGACGCCGCCGCTGACCACCATTCATCAGCCGAAAGATTCACTGGGGGAACTGGCCATCGATGCGCTTTTGCATCGTTTGAAAGAACCTGAAGCTGAGCCTCAGGTTCTGGTCTTAACGCCAGAGCTAGTGGTGCGCGGCTCGGTTGGCTCAATCCACCGCTAACAGCAGGTTTTGGCATGCCAGCAGAGCACCCTCGGGATCACTGGCCAGAATGGCATCAACCAGGGCCTGATGGTATTCCAGCTTAATCACCTCATTCCCGGTGATGGCTCTAAAGTAGCTTTGATAAACCGAGCTGAACAAATTGGAGAATGAGGTTAGGAAGGGGTTCTTTCCGGCTTCATAGATAAGCTGGTGGAATTGTGTATCGACTTTAATCCAGCGCTCGCGGTCAAAGCGATAATGCAGCTCTTTCATCTCCGACATATATATAGAAAGAAGTTCCTTCTGCTCTTTCGTCGCCGTGGTGGCCGCCAGTGCGCAAGCCTGGGGTTCGAGCGCGCGGCGCAAAATCACAAAGTGCGCCATCACCTGATCGAAGTTCTCGCGAGTCATCCACCAGTTCAACAGCTCCTGATCGAGGAAGTTCCAGTTTGATTGCGGCATCACCCGCGTCCCAATCCGTGGGCGGGGTAACAGCATCCCTTTGGCGGCCAGCGTTTTCACTGCTTCGCGTACCGCCGTCCGGCTTACCCCGAAAATATCCCCCAATTCAATTTCGCCGGGCAAGATGCTGCCCTCGGCATATTCACCAGATAAGATGCGCTGGGCGATTTTCTCCGCCAATAGATAAGAAAGATTGCGCTGGGCGGCTTGTTGTTGGGCGTTAAGGGGCATTAAAAGGGCATCCTGAGATTCAGTGGTCTTATTATAGAAAAGAGTTTACCCCAGTGTTACGGGTCGAAAAGGCCATTTTGTGTAGAAAACTGGGTGATTGTTGTCCGTTTTTGCGATGTTTGTTGAAAAAAAGAACGGTCAGTAATTAATTTGAAATTAGGGGTTGCGGCCTTCTGAGAACTCCCTATAATGCGCCTCCACTGACCGGGAACAACGACTGAGAAGTCGCTCGGTGAGGAAGATAAAGAAGACGATTCGAATGAATAATCTCTTGACTCTTCAGCGGGAAAGCGTATTATCTGCCTCCCGCGTTACCGAGAGTTTTCCGGTAACCAACGCTCTTTAACAATTTATCAGACAATCTGTGTGGGCACTCACAAGACGATATCAGCCACCCCGGTGGCAAAAAATATCAAGTCTTAAAGAGTGACCAAGCAGTAATTCATTTAAGTGAATTATTACGAAAGTTAATTTTTGAGCACCGCTTCACGAGTTGAAGCAAATCGAACTTTTAATTGAAGAGTTTGATCATGGCTCAGATTGAACGCTGGCGGCAGGCCTAACACATGCAAGTCGAGCGGCAGCGGAAAGTAGCTTGCTACTTTGCCGGCGAGCGGCGGACGGGTGAGTAATGTCTGGGAAACTGCCTGATGGAGGGGGATAACTACTGGAAACGGTAGCTAATACCGCATGACCTCGAAAGAGCAAAGTGGGGGACCTTCGGGCCTCACGCCATCGGATGTGCCCAGATGGGATTAGCTAGTAGGTGAGGTAATGGCTCACCTAGGCGACGATCCCTAGCTGGTCTGAGAGGATGACCAGCCACACTGGAACTGAGACACGGTCCAGACTCCTACGGGAGGCAGCAGTGGGGAATATTGCACAATGGGCGCAAGCCTGATGCAGCCATGCCGCGTGTGTGAAGAAGGCCTTCGGGTTGTAAAGCACTTTCAGCGAGGAGGAAGGGTTCAGTGTTAATAGCACTGTGCATTGACGTTACTCGCAGAAGAAGCACCGGCTAACTCCGTGCCAGCAGCCGCGGTAATACGGAGGGTGCAAGCGTTAATCGGAATTACTGGGCGTAAAGCGCACGCAGGCGGTTTGTTAAGTCAGATGTGAAATCCCCGAGCTTAACTTGGGAACTGCATTTGAAACTGGCAAGCTAGAGTCTTGTAGAGGGGGGTAGAATTCCAGGTGTAGCGGTGAAATGCGTAGAGATCTGGAGGAATACCGGTGGCGAAGGCGGCCCCCTGGACAAAGACTGACGCTCAGGTGCGAAAGCGTGGGGAGCAAACAGGATTAGATACCCTGGTAGTCCACGCTGTAAACGATGTCGATTTGGAGGTTGTGGGCTTGACCCGTGGCTTCCGGAGCTAACGCGTTAAATCGACCGCCTGGGGAGTACGGCCGCAAGGTTAAAACTCAAATGAATTGACGGGGGCCCGCACAAGCGGTGGAGCATGTGGTTTAATTCGATGCAACGCGAAGAACCTTACCTACTCTTGACATCCAGAGAATTCGCTAGAGATAGCTTAGTGCCTTCGGGAACTCTGAGACAGGTGCTGCATGGCTGTCGTCAGCTCGTGTTGTGAAATGTTGGGTTAAGTCCCGCAACGAGCGCAACCCTTATCCTTTGTTGCCAGCGCGTGATGGCGGGAACTCAAAGGAGACTGCCGGTGATAAACCGGAGGAAGGTGGGGATGACGTCAAGTCATCATGGCCCTTACGAGTAGGGCTACACACGTGCTACAATGGCATATACAAAGAGAAGCAAACTCGCGAGAGCAAGCGGACCTCATAAAGTATGTCGTAGTCCGGATTGGAGTCTGCAACTCGACTCCATGAAGTCGGAATCGCTAGTAATCGTAGATCAGAATGCTACGGTGAATACGTTCCCGGGCCTTGTACACACCGCCCGTCACACCATGGGAGTGGGTTGCAAAAGAAGTAGGTAGCTTAACCTTCGGGAGGGCGCTTACCACTTTGTGATTCATGACTGGGGTGAAGTCGTAACAAGGTAACCGTAGGGGAACCTGCGGTTGGATCACCTCCTTACCTAAAGATACGCATTGTGCAGTGTCCACACAGATTGTCTGATGAAATTAATGAGCAAAGAAAACCTTGTGGTATGGGTAAGTGCCGGAAAGTTTGTGGCTGTCTAGTGCAGTGACAAACGACAATGGCGCTCGACTTTTCACGAAAAATCTCACCTTTACCCGAAATTATCGAATCAGTGATTCGATAAGCCAATTTCGGGTCCCCATCGTCTAGAGGCCTAGGACACTGCCCTTTCACGGCTGTAACAGGGGTTCGAATCCCCTTGGGGACGCCATTCCGATAATGTGTGAAAGACATTATCACCGGTCTTAACGGACCAGAATACCTTAAAGATGACTCTCACGAGTCGTGTTTAAGATATTGCTCTTTAACAATCTGGAACAAGCTGAAAATTGAAACGACACAGCTGAAACTTATCTCTCCGTAAATGTACTGAGATAAGGAGTACCCTGTGTTGAGTCTCTCAAGACTCGCAAACCGAAGTGAAACACCTTCGGGTTGTGAGGTTAAGCGACTAAGCGTACACGGTGGATGCCTAGGCAGTCAGAGGCGATGAAGGGCGTGCTAATCTGCGAAAAGCGTCGGTAAGGTGATATGAACCGTTATACCCGACGATACCCGAATGGGGAAACCCAGTGTGATACGTCACACTATTGCATGGTGAATACATAGCCATGCAAGGCGAACCGGGGGAACTGAAACATCTAAGTACCCCGAGGAAAAGAAATCAACCGAGATTCCCCCAGTAGCGGCGAGCGAACGGGGAAGAGCCCAGAACCTGAATCAGTTTGTGCATTAGTGGAAGCGTCTGGAAGGTCGCACAGTATAGGGTGATAGTCCCGTACACAAAAATGCACTTATTGTGAGTTCGATGAGTAGGGCGGGACACGTGACATCCTGTCTGAATATGGGGGGACCATCCTCCAAGGCTAAATACTCCTGACTGACCGATAGTGAACCAGTACCGTGAGGGAAAGGCGAAAAGAACCCCGGCGAGGGGAGTGAAATAGAACCTGAAACCGTGTACGTACAAGCAGTGGGAGCCTACTTGTTGGGTGACTGCGTACCTTTTGTATAATGGGTCAGCGACTTATATTTTGTAGCAAGGTTAACCGAATAGGGGAGCCGTAGGGAAACCGAGTCTTAACTGGGCGTCAAGTTGCAAGGTATAGACCCGAAACCCGGTGATCTAGCCATGGGCAGGTTGAAGGTTGGGTAACACTAACTGGAGGACCGAACCGACTAATGTTGAAAAATTAGCGGATGACTTGTGGCTGGGGGTGAAAGGCCAATCAAACCGGGAGATAGCTGGTTCTCCCCGAAAGCTATTTAGGTAGCGCCTCGTGAACTCATCTTCGGGGGTAGAGCACTGTTTCGACTAGGGGGCCATCCCGGCTTACCAACTCGATGCAAACTACGAATACCGAAGAATGTTATCACGGGAGACACACGGCGGGTGCTAACGTCCGTCGTGAAGAGGGAAACAACCCAGACCGCCAGCTAAGGTCCCAAAGTCATGGTTAAGTGGGAAACGATGTGGGAAGGCATAGACAGCCAGGATGTTGGCTTAGAAGCAGCCATCATTTAAAGAAAGCGTAATAGCTCACTGGTCGAGTCGGCCTGCGCGGAAGATGTAACGGGGCTAAACCATGCACCGAAGCTGCGGCAGCGACGCTCAGGCGTTGTTGGGTAGGGGAGCGTTCTGTAAGCCGTCGAAGGTGGCCTGTGAGGGCTGCTGGAGGTATCAGAAGTGCGAATGCTGACATAAGTAACGATAATGCGGGTGAAAAACCCGCACGCCGGAAGACCAAGGGTTCCTGTCCAACGTTAATCGGGGCAGGGTGAGTCGACCCCTAAGGCGAGGCTGAAAAGCGTAGTCGATGGGAAACAGGTTAATATTCCTGTACTTGGTGTTACTGCGAAGGGGGGACGGAGAAGGCTAGGCTGGCCGGGCGACGGTTGTCCCGGTTCAAGCGTGTAGGGGTGTGGTCCTGGTAAATCCGGACTGCTTTAACCCTGAGGCGTGATAACGAGCCACTACGGTGGTGAAGTAGCTGATGCCCTGCTTCCAGGAAAAGCCTCTAAGCTCCAGGTAACACGAAATCGTACCCCAAACCGACACAGGTGGTCAGGTAGAGAATACTCAGGCGCTTGAGAGAACTCGGGTGAAGGAACTAGGCAAAATGGTGCCGTAACTTCGGGAGAAGGCACGCTGGCGCGTAGGTGAAGAGACTTGCTCTCGGAGCCGAAGCCAGTCGCAGATACCAGCTGGCTGCAACTGTTTAATAAAAACACAGCACTGTGCAAACACGAAAGTGGACGTATACGGTGTGACGCCTGCCCGGTGCCGGAAGGTTAATTGATGGGGTTATCCGCAAGGAGAAGCTCTTGATCGAAGCCCCGGTAAACGGCGGCCGTAACTATAACGGTCCTAAGGTAGCGAAATTCCTTGTCGGGTAAGTTCCGACCTGCACGAATGGCGTAATGATGGCCAGGCTGTCTCCACCCGAGACTCAGTGAAATTGAACTCGCTGTGAAGATGCAGTGTACCCGCGGCAAGACGGAAAGACCCCGTGAACCTTTACTATAGCTTGACACTGAACATTGAGCCTTGATGTGTAGGATAGGTGGGAGGCTTTGAAGCGTGGACGCCAGTCTGCGTGGAGCCAACCTTGAAATACCACCCTTTAATGTTTGATGTTCTAACTCGGCCCCCTGATCGGGGGTGAGGACAGTGTCTGGTGGGTAGTTTGACTGGGGCGGTCTCCTCCTAAAGAGTAACGGAGGAGCACGAAGGTTAGCTAATCACGGTCGGACATCGTGAGGTTAGTGCAATGGCATAAGCTAGCTTGACTGCGAGAGTGACGGCTCGAGCAGGTACGAAAGTAGGTCATAGTGATCCGGTGGTTCTGAATGGAAGGGCCATCGCTCAACGGATAAAAGGTACTCCGGGGATAACAGGCTGATACCGCCCAAGAGTTCATATCGACGGCGGTGTTTGGCACCTCGATGTCGGCTCATCACATCCTGGGGCTGAAGTAGGTCCCAAGGGTATGGCTGTTCGCCATTTAAAGTGGTACGCGAGCTGGGTTTAGAACGTCGTGAGACAGTTCGGTCCCTATCTGCCGTGGGCGTTGGAAGATTGAGAGGGGCTGCTCCTAGTACGAGAGGACCGGAGTGGACGCATCACTGGTGTTCGGGTTGTCATGCCAATGGCATTGCCCGGTAGCTAAATGCGGAAAAGATAAGCGCTGAAAGCATCTAAGCGCGAAACTTGCCTCGAGATGAGTCTTCCCTGTGGCTTTAAGCCACCTGAAGGGACGTTTAAGACTAAGACGTTGATAGGCTGGGTGTGTAAGTGCAGCGATGCATTGAGCTAACCAGTACTAATGACCCGAGAGGCTTAACCTTACAACACCGAAGGTGTTTTGGTCTGAGAGACGAGACGAGATTTTCAGCGAAGTTCCGAGATTGGTTCGCATGGCGTGCGAGGGTGAAAGCCTGAGGATGCGGTGGGGATAACAAGAATTTGCCTGGCGGCACTAGCGCGGTGGTCCCACCTGACCCCATGCCGAACTCAGAAGTGAAACGCCGTAGCGCCGATGGTAGTGTGGGGTCTCCCCATGCGAGAGTAGGGAACTGCCAGGCATCAAATAAAGTGAGAAACCCCAGCCGAAAGGCCAGGGTTTTTTGCTATGTGGGAAACGGCAAAGTGCAAAACAAAGAAGCCCCCCTGCTCTGGCGAGCCGGGGGGCTTCTTGCGTTATGGCTTAGTGATCACCGCGCGCGATTGTTAAGCCAGTGGATCACAAACTGGCCAACGTCCTCTATCTTATTGATATCTAAGGATGGGAGAGCGTTGTCGAGTGGTGTATCGCTGCATACCGCGATAGCATTGTTGTCTATCAGCCCTTCAAATGCTTTAGTGGCGCCCTGCCGATACAAGACGATTTTATCTATCTCTTCATGCTTAAAGCCTTCAACCAAGATCAAATCTAATGAATTGCTGTCGAAACGGCTGGCAAGATAGTGAAGATCAAGGGAGTCAGCCTCTGGCGTTTCTGTCATTAATGCCCAGCGCTGGCTGCTGGCAACCATGGTCTGATGGGCACCCGCCTTCCTTAACTCAAAACTATCTTTGCTGGGTGTATCGACATCTACGTCATGGTGGGTATGTTTGATAAGTCCGACTCGCACTCCTTTAGCCTTTAAATAAGGGATGAGTTGCTTGAGAAGCGTTGTTTTACCCGTGCCGCTGTAAGCCACGACGCCAAGTAGTGGGATAGATAACTTATTCATGGTAACTGGCCTAATGTCTTTTCCCACAGGGCGACATCTGCTGGAGTATTTAGATTAGCGAAAGCCTTAGGATCATCGAATATCACGGGTAGCGCGTTGATCTGCTTGAAGAAAAACATGACCTTTCTTTCACCTTTTGCTAAATAGCTCTCCAGCTCAGGAATGATTCTTTTGTCCAGCAAGCACAGTGTGGGGTGATCTCTTGAAACGTCTCGCGCATAGACAGCAGAGTGTTGGCAGCTATGCGCAGTAAATTGCTCGGCCAAGTCACGTGGGAACGATGGGACATCGCACGGGACAAACAGCGCCCATTGAGTATTAACAGCTTTTAAACCTGCCAGCATCCCGGCAAGAGGGCCGGCATAATCTTGAGTGATATCAGGAATCACGGTGAAGTGTTGACCATAAACCCGTGGATTTTGGTTCGAATTAATCACGATATCACCCACCATCGGGCGTAGCCTTTCGGCAATATGCTCAAAAAGCATCTTACCTGCGGCTCGGATCGTGCCTTTATCCTGCCCCATCCGCGTCGAGCGCCCGCCAGCTAAAATGACCCCCGTTATCTCGTCCGTGCTCATTCTCTTCACCCTTCTTGACCCTCTTTCCTGCGATTGTAACGCCAAACATTGTGATGAATCAGGTTTTAATCGGCTGTTTTAACTCTCCCTTCCCCTGAGGAAATAAGCCTGATATTTTGTGTGACTACTGCCAATAAAAGGACATTATTATGAAAGAGCATCGCCTAAATGAGCTTATTGAACTGCTTCATCCAGCATGGAAGAACGATTCTGATATGAATTTGCTGCAATTTTTGCAGAAACTGGCCACCGAGTGTGGATATCAGGGGCCGCTCGCTGAGCTAAGCGATGATATGTTGATATATCACCTCAAAATGCGCGGTAGCGAGAGCACGGCAGAAATTCCGGGCCTCAAGAAAGATTATGAGGATGATTTCAAAACCGCCATTTTACGTGCACGTGGAATTATTAAGGATTGATGTAAACTTATGTGAACTTCATGCGACTCGCCAAAAATCGATGATACTATTTCGTATTGTCATTTTTCCGTACGGCCTATCTGAATGAAGTTATGAACAATTCCGCTTTCAATTTCCAGGCCTTGTCGCCAGATCTGATCCTCGATGCGTTAGAAAGCGTCGGATTAATGGCAGAATCTGGCCTCACCGCATTAAACAGTTATGAAAACCGCGTCTACCAGTTTCTTGGTGAAGACAAAAAACGTTATGTGGTGAAGTTTTACCGGCCGGAACGCTGGAGTGAAGAACAAATCCTTGAGGAGCACGCTTTCTCGCAGGATATGCTCGATGCGGAAGTTCCAGCAGTTGCTCCCCTAAGTATTCAGGGAACGACTCTCCATTCTTACCAAGGCTTCCTCTTTACGGTGTTCCCAAGCGTTGGCGGGCGTCAGTATGAAATTGATAATCTCGACCAATTAGAATGGGTTGGGCGTTTTCTTGGGCGTATACATCAGGTAGGCAGTGAAAGCCTGTTTGTGTCCAGGCCAACCATGGGGTTGGATGAATATCTGAATCAACCTCGCATTACTCTCGAAAACTCATCTTTAATTCCTGCACGCCAGCGCGCGGCATTCCTTGCAACGACCGACAGCCTGATCGCCACCATTGGTGAGTATTGGCATCAGGATTGGAGGCCACTGCGCCTGCACGGTGATTGCCATCCGGGAAATATCCTTTGGCGTGACGGTCCGATTTTTGTCGATTTGGATGATGCGAGAAACGGCCCGGCAGTGCAGGATTTGTGGATGCTGTTGCATGGAGACCAAAGCGATCAGCGGCTACAGCTGGATATCTTGCTTGAAGCTTACAGCGAATTTGCTGACTTCGACGCCAGTCAGTTATCACTCATCGAACCTTTGCGAGCAATGAGGATGGTCTATTATCTCGCATGGGTTGCGCGTCGTTGGGAAGATCCTGCTTTTCCAAAGAGCTTCCCTTGGATGAAAGATGAAGACTTTTGGTTTAATCAGTCTGCCGTATTTAACGAGCAGATTAAGAAATTACAGGCGCCACCTTTACAGCTGATGCCAATGTACTGAGTCGTGAATAAACGCTAAATATTTAATTAAATGGAGATAGGTTTGATATGAAAAAGATATTCCTGGCACTGATTGGTATGGTTATGGCCTTCAGCGCATCAGCTGCACAATTTTCTAATGGCACGCAGTACGTAACGCTTGATAAGCCAGCGGCCGGTGAGCCTCAGGTTCTTGAGTTCTTCTCATTCTATTGCCCGCACTGCTATCAGTTCGAACAAGTTTGGCATGTATCTGACAATATTCGTAAGAACCTGCCAGAGGGGGTTAAATACGCTAAATATCATGCTGAATTCCTTGGCCCATTAGGCAAACAGCTGACCCAAGCTTGGGCTGTGGCCATTGCGCTGGGTGTTGAAGATAAAGTTAGCCCGCTGATGTTTGAAGCGGTGCAAAAAAAGCAGACGGTTCAAAACGCTGATGATATTCGCAAAGTCTTTATTGAGGCGGGTGTTAAAGGCGAAGATTATGACGCGGCGCTGAACAGCTTCGTGGTGAAATCTCTGGTCGTACAGCAAGAGAAAGCAGCACAAGATTTGAATCTGCAGGGTGTGCCATCTGTATTCGTGAACGGTAAATACATGGTCAAAAATGATGGTCTGGATACCACCACTATGGATATCTACACTAAGCAATTCTCTGATGTTGTTAACTTCTTAGCGAAGCAGAAGTAATTTCTAAATCGAAATGCCAGCATTAAGCTGGCATTTCTTTTATCCAGGCATTACCCATTAAATAGATGCCATAGAAATATAAAACCGCAGCATATTAATAACGGAGAATTATAATATCCACATTAACCGTTAAACTTCTATGACAACTGTTTTTAGATTTAAAACGGTTTAACTGCATGAAACCCGTAGCTAAAAATTAATACCCTCTTACTCGATTTCATAATAATTTCTCTGATATTAATTTTACTCACAAAGTTATCCACAGGGTGATCCCGCGAGATCCCTCGCAAGTTTGTTATCAATTTATCTCTCAAGGTTCGCCTTTATCCTCAGCTATGGCATCCTTAGAGCATGTCAGATCACGAATAAAGAAGAGTTATGGCCCAGATAGCAGAAAACCCACTTATCCTGGTAGACGGTTCGTCTTACCTTTACCGCGCCTACCACGCGTTCCCTCCGCTGACCAACTCGGCCGGGGAGCCAACCGGTGCGATGTACGGCGTGTTGAACATGCTGCGCAGTCTGCTGCTGCAATACACTCCGAGCCACGTTGCCGTCGTTTTTGATGCGAAAGGCAAAACCTTCCGTGACGAACTTTTCGATCAATATAAATCGCACCGTCCTCCAATGCCGGACGACCTGCGGGCTCAAATCGAGCCACTGCACCAGATGGTGAAAGCCATGGGCCTGCCGCTGCTGGTTGTCTCTGGGGTTGAAGCCGATGACGTCATCGGCACTTTGGCATTGGAAGCTGAAAAGGCTGGCCATGCCGTGCTGATCAGTACCGGCGATAAAGACATGGCGCAGCTGGTGACGCCGGGCGTGACCCTGATCAACACCATGAATAACGCGATTCTTGGCCCAGACGAAGTGGTTGAGAAGTATGGCGTTCCACCTGAGCTGATCATCGATTTCCTCGCACTGATGGGCGACTCTTCCGACAACATCCCCGGCGTTCCGGGCGTTGGCGAGAAGACCGCGCAGGCATTGCTACAGGGGATTGGCGGCCTGGATGCGCTGTATGCCGATCTCGATAAAATCGCAACGCTGAGCTTCCGTGGTGCTAAAACCATGGGTGCGAAATTGGGTGAGAATAAAGAGGTGGCTTACCTCTCTTACCAGCTGGCTACCATCAAAACTGACGTTGAGCTGGACATCACCTGTGGCGAGCTGACTGTCGCCGAGCCTGACGCCGCCGAGCTACAAGGCCTGTTCGCCCGCTATGAGTTCAAACGCTGGCTGGCCGATGTGGAAGCCGGCACTTGGCTGTCTGGCAAGAAAGGCGCGGCTAAACCCGCGGCCAGCAAGAAAAAGGGCGGTGAAGAGATTGAGATTGCCGTCGGCGAGCCGGTGGAGCGCGCCCAGCTGTCTCAAGAGGGCTATGTCACCATTCTGGATCAAGAGACGTTGGATGAGTGGATTGGCTATCTCAAAGCTTCCGACGTTTTTGCTTTTGATACCGAAACCGATGGTCTGGATACCCTGACAGCCAACCTGATTGGCCTGTCATTTGCCGTCGCGCCGGGCAAGGCCGCTTACCTGCCGGTGGCCCATGACTACCTTGATTCGCCAGCCCAGCTCGACCGCAGTGAAGTGCTGGCACAGCTCAAGCCGCTGCTTGAGGATGAAAAGCAGCTGAAAGTGGGGCAGAACCTGAAGTTCGATCGCGGTATTCTGTTGCGCTATGACATCGAGCTGAAAGGCATCGCTTTCGACACCATGCTCGAGTCTTACGTGCTGGACAGCGTGTCCGGCCGCCATGACATGGACAGCCTGGCCGATCGCTACTTAGGCCATAAGACAGTCAGCTTCGAAGAAATTGCCGGTAAAGGTAAGAACCAGCTGACCTTCAACCAGATTGCACTCGAGCAGGCTTCCCCTTACGCCGCGGAAGATGCTGATGTCACGTTGCAACTGCATCAGGCCCTGTGGCCAAAGATTCAGGAAAGCGCCACGCTCACCACGGTATTCAATGAGATTGAAATGCCACTGGTGCCGGTGTTGTCGCACATTGAGCGCACGGGCGTGTTGATTGACCAAAATATTCTGGCGGCTCACTCCAAAGAGCTGACAATTCGCCTGGCCGAGCTGGAAACCAAAGCGCACGAACTGGCGGAGGAGCCATTTAACCTCTCTTCCACCAAGCAGTTACAGGCCATTCTGTATGAAAAACAGAAACTGCCTATTCTGAAAAAAACGCCGGGCGGCGCGCCTTCGACTAATGAAGAAGTGCTGGCGGAACTGGCGCTGGACTACCCACTGCCGAAAGTCATTCTCGAGTATCGCGGCTTAGCCAAGCTCAAATCGACCTATACCGACAAGCTGCCGCTGATGATTAACCCGCAGTCCGGCCGCGTACACACCTCTTACCATCAGGCGGTGACGGCAACCGGGCGCTTGTCTTCGAGCGATCCAAATCTGCAAAACATACCGGTGCGCAATGAGGAAGGGCGGCGTATTCGTCAGGCGTTTATCGCGCCGAAAGACCACTGCATCGTGGCAGCGGACTACTCGCAAATCGAGCTGCGCATCATGGCTCATCTTTCCAAGGATGAAGGTCTGCTGAAAGCGTTCGCCGAAGGCAAAGATATCCATAAAGCCACGGCGGCAGAAGTGTTTGGCACGCCGCTGGACAGCGTCACTGGCGAGCAGCGCCGCAGCGCGAAGGCGATTAACTTTGGTCTGATTTACGGCATGAGCGCGTTTGGTCTGTCTCGTCAGCTGAATATTCCGCGTAAAGAGTCCCAGCGTTATATGGATTTGTACTTCGAACGCTATCCGGGCGTGCTGGAGTACATGGAACGCACACGCACTCAGGCTTCTGAAAAGGGCTACGTTGAAACCCTCGATGGTCGTCGCCTGTATCTGCCAGATATCAAATCCAGCAATGCGATGCGTCGCAAAGGCGCCGAGCGTGCAGCAATCAATGCCCCAATGCAGGGTACCGCGGCTGACATCATCAAACGCGCGATGATCAAAGTCGCCGATTGGTTACTGCAGCCCGATGCCCCACGAGCGCGCATTATCATGCAGGTGCACGATGAATTGGTATTTGAAGTCCACAACGACGATGTTGAGGCCGTGAGCGAGAAAGTCCGCAGCCTGATGGAAGGAAGTATGGAGCTGGCCGTGCCGCTGAAGGTTGAAGTGGGCGTCGGTAAGAATTGGGACGAAGCACACTAATAGTGCAACTTTTGATCTCATTCTGTAATTAAGCTACATAATAGTGCGGTCATTTCATGAGGGTGATCGCATAAAATACAATTTTTGTGTAAGTAAACTACAAAAAAGTCTTTTTCCTTTTTTAGAAATAGGGTAAAGTCTCGCTCGTAGGGTACAGAGGTAAGATGTTCTATCTTTCAGACCTTTTACTTCACGTAATCGGATTTGGCTGAATATTTTAGCCGCCCCAGGCATTTATGTCTGGGGCGTTTTTTATTGTGCTTTTGCGACCTTTTCGCGGCTTTTCGCCACAAAAAAGGGTGACCCGCAGGCCACCCTTTCTCTTCGCTATCTCTAGCAAATCTCTAACACAGCATTACTCGCCAGACAGGCCATCTTCCAGCACTTCAGGCGGCAGCTCGCTGAACCAAGTGTCCAACTTTTGACTCAGTTTATCGACGCCCTGCTTTTTCAGCGAAGAGAAAGCTTCGACCTGAATATCGCCCATATACTCTTTAACGGCTTCGCGAACCATTTTGACCTGAGCCTGACGCGCGCCGGACGCCAGTTTATCGGCCTTGGTCAGCAGCAGCATAACTGGCGTGCCCACCGCGACAGCCCATTCAATCATTTGGCGGTCGAGGTCTTTCAGCGGGTGGCGAATGTCCATCAGCACGATCAGACCCTTCAGGGAGTTACGCATCTGCAGGTATTCACCCAAAGAGCGCTGCCACTTGATCTTCATCTCTTCCGGAACCTGCGCGTAGCCATAGCCCGGTAAGTCGACCAGACGAATGCCCGGCTCCACTTCAAACAGGTTAATCAGCTGAGTACGGCCCGGCGTTTTACTGATACGCGCCAGCGCTTTTTGCTGGGTCAGGGTATTTAGCGCACTGGATTTGCCGGCGTTTGAACGACCAGCAAATGCGACTTCAATGCCTTCATCACTTGGCAGATGCCGGATGTCCGGGGCGCTCATGACGAAATGGGTCATATGATAGTTGTAAGTTTGGCTGGTCAAAACGTGCTTCTCCGAAATGCTTAGGTATCTGGCTGGCGATTATAGCTGCAACAGGGGCGGGATGCGTTTCTGTTTTTGTGATCCGAATGATGATGAGAAGGGGTCATAGAAATGAAGGTGTAGAAAATATTCCTTCACGATGTAAGACATTTGCCATTCAAAATGCGGGCTATCACGCTTTATTTCGCGCCGTGATTTATAAAAATATTTAAATTCAGTGAGATATCAGAACACCCAGGAAATCACACTCTCTTCATATGCTGCGTATCTTGAGCCTTAAGCTGATTGGGGTAAAGTAATTCTTACGCGATGAAGGAAAGAATGGAAGCAAGGATGAATCAGCCTTCATGGATCATAGGAACTGCATCGCAATCATGGATGAACAAAGCTGGACGCTTTGAAAGGTAAGGGAAAAATTGGGACGTTGAGACCAAACATGGAACGTAATGTAAGGATAACCTTCTTCGGAAGGAGATAAAAAGGCAGCAAGGCTTACTTGCTGCCTTTTTTCTTTGTTCGCTTTCTGCTAGATTCCGCCGCAAATCTATACTAATTGAACACACCTAAGAGCAGATGCCATGAAACAGCCAGCGAAAGCGCCGAGCGCCAATACCGCGACAGCAAAACCTAAGAAGAAAAAAAATCGCGTTGAACTCGATATCGAAGCGCGCCAACGCAAGCGTGATAACAAACGCCGTGGCCGTAAAGCGGGTTCACGGGCTAACCCAGATGCAGCAAAAGACCAGAATGCAGCAGGCGGCAAGAAGGCTGACCCGCGCATTGGCAGCAAGAAAGCCGTGCCGCTGGTGGTTGAAACTGTTTTCAATAACGCGACTAAAGCCAAGAAAACCGCAAAACCCCAGGCCGAAGCCAAACCTCAGCTGCCGCCAGAAGAAGAGCTGACGCTGCTGGAGAACGATCCGCGCCTCGATAGCCTGCTGGATAAGCTGGACGACGGCGAAACCCTGAGCGCAGAAGATCAGTCTTATGTTGATCAGACTCTTGACCGTATCGACGTGTTGATGGAGTTGCTGGGTATTGAACTTGGCGATGAAGACGACGAAGTTGACGAAGAAGAGAAAAAAGAAGACATGATGCAGCTGCTTAAGCGCGGGAATCCGAAAGAAGATTTCTAAAAATTGCGCTGGGTCATCCCAACGGCAATAGCCTTACTCTTTGCATGTTATATGCTTTGGTTATTCGTTAAACTACGCCGGTTATCGAAAACCAAAGCACGTTTGCGTCATGCGAGCACGATGCGGCAGGCTAAACACCTGCCCGTTATGCGTTCGCGCAGGAGCAGACGTCGCAAGGAGTGAGCATCATGAACTCAACCAGCGCTGCGTCATCGGCTTCTGAATCGCCATCCACCGCCGTGTGGGATTTGGCCCTGATCCAAAAATATAACTATTCCGGTCCGCGCTATACCTCTTATCCCACGGCTCTCGAATTCAGCGAAACCTACGACGACGCTGCTTTTCGTCGCGCCGCCCAGCGCTACCCCGATCGCTCACTCTCCCTGTACGTCCACATCCCGTTTTGCCACAAGCTTTGCTACTTCTGCGGCTGCAACAAGCTGGTCACTCGGCAGCAGCATAAAGCGGAAGAGTACCTCAATGTCTTAGAGCAAGAGATTCGTCAACGCTCCGCGCTGTTTAAAGGCCGTCAGGTGAGTCAGCTGCATTGGGGAGGGGGTACGCCCACTTATCTGGATAAAGCGCAGATAAGCCGTTTGATGGGCCTCCTGCGGGATCATTTCGACTTCCAGCCCAACGCCGAGATGTCGCTGGAGCTGGATCCGCGTGAAATCGAGCTGGACGTGCTCGATCACCTGCGCGCCGAAGGCTTTAATCGCCTGAGCATGGGCGTGCAAGATTTCAATAAAGAAGTTCAGCAACTGGTGAATCGCGAACAGGATGAAGACTTTATTTTCGCTTTGATTGCCCGGGCTAAAGCGCTGGGATTCAATTCGACCAATATCGACTTGATCTACGGTTTGCCGAAGCAGACGGCGGAGAGCTTCGCCTACACCTTGCAGCGCGTGGCTGAACTCAGCCCCGACCGCCTCAGCGTGTTTAACTATGCCCATATGCCCAAGCTGTTCGCCGCCCAGCGTAAAATCAAAGATGAGGATTTGCCGGGTGCCGAAGAGAAACTGCGCATTCTGCAAGAAACCATCTCTTCGCTGACCGACTCGGGTTATCGCTTTATCGGCATGGACCACTTTGCTCGCCCGGACGACGAGCTGGCTATCGCCCAGCAGCAAGGCAAGCTGCACCGCAACTTTCAGGGTTACACCACTCAGGGCGACAGCGACCTACTAGGACTTGGCGTCTCGGCCATCAGCATGCTTGGCGATACTTACGCGCAAAATGAGAAAGACTTAAAAACCTATTATCGGCGCGTCGCAACCGACGGCCACGCGCTGTGGCGCGGCTTAGAGATGACCGACGATGACTGCCTGCGCCGCGAGGTAATTAAGTCGCTGATTTGCCATTTTGCGCTGGATTTCGAGCCAATCGAACAGCGTTATGCCATTGATTTCTCGAGTTACTTTGCCGAGGATCTGAAGCTGCTTCAGCCATTAGCCAAAGACGGGCTGGTGGACATCAGCCGAACCGGCATTCAAGTTACGCCGCGCGGGCGTCTGTTAATCCGCAACGTTTGCATGTGTTTTGATATCTATTTGCGCAAACAGGTGCGCCAGCAGCAATTCTCTCGCGTGATTTGACCTGCGTTCCGCCGAAATGAAAACAGCCGCTAATGCGGCTGTTTTTGTCTGCGAGCAACGGGTTATTGCGGCCCGCTTTACTCCATTCCCAACTCTTTTAGCTTGCGGGTCAGGGTGTTACGCCCCCAGCCCAGCAGCCGTGCGGCTTCCTGCTTGTGGCCCTGAGTGTGGCGCAGCGCGGTGGTCAGCAGCGTGCGCTCCATTTCAGGTTGAGCTTCCGACAGCAGGTTTTGATGACCGGAACGCAGCGCGCGGTCCGCCCACTGTGCCAGCAGCGTCGCCCAGCTGTCCGGCAGGCTTTGCCCGCTAGACTCCGGCGCGGAGCTTTCAAACAGTTCGCTCGGCAGGTCCTGAATCAACACTTCTTGCCCGGCGGCCATCACGGTCAACCAGCGGCAAGTGTTCTCCAACTGGCGCACGTTCCCCGGCCATGGCAGGCGAGTCAGCGCAGTTTCGGTTTCAGGATGGAGGTTTTTCGCTTCCACACCCAGCTCTTTGGCTGCCACTTGTAGGAAGTAGCGCGCCAGGCGTGGAATATCCTCACGGCGCTCGCGCAGTGGCGGAAGATGGACGCGAATCACGTTCAGACGGTGGAACAGGTCTTCACGGAATTTGCCCTCCTGCACGCGCAGCTCAAGGTTTTGGTGCGTCGCGGCAATAATGCGCACATCGACTTTCACCGGCGCGTAGCCACCCACGCGGTAAAACTGGCCGTCGGCCAACACGCGCAGCAGGCGAGTCTGCACATCCAGCGGCATGTCACCGATTTCATCGAGGAACAGCGTGCCGTTGTCGGCTTGCTCAAAACGCCCCTGACGAATGGTGTTTGCGCCGGTAAACGCGCCTTTTTCATGGCCGAAAAGTTCGGACTCAATCAGGTCTTTCGGAATAGCCGCCATATTCAGCGCGATAAACGGCGCTTTGGCGCGCGGGCTGTGGCGATGCAAAGCGTGCGCCACCAGCTCTTTACCGGTACCAGACTCACCGTTGATCAGCACGCTAATGGAGGAGCGTGAAAGGCGACCAATGATGCGAAACACGTCCTGCATGGCAGGGGCTTCGCCGATGATATCTGCTGTTGGGCCGCTGGCAGGCTGGCTGCGCGGTGGCTGCTGCTGCTCCTGATAGTGGCTGATAGCGCGCTCGACCAGAGCCACGGCTTCATCAATATCAAAAGGTTTTGGCAGGTAGTCGAAGGCACCCTGTTGATATGCACTAACCGCCGCATCCAAATCAGAATGCGCTGTCATTATGATGACCGGGAGCATCGGGTGGCGCTGCTTAATCTGCTTTAGCAGCGCTAAACCGTCCATGCCGGGCATGCGAATATCGGACAACAACACGTCAGGGGTTTGGGTGGCGATGGCTTCGAGCACATCATTGCCGCTGTCAAAAGCGGTGCAACTTAAGCCCGCCCCAGTGAGCGCTCGTTCAAGAACCCAGCGGATGGAGCTATCGTCATCGACGATCCAGACTATCCCTCGTTGCATAAGAACCTCACTGGCGAATAGGCAGGTAAACCGAGAATTCGGTATGTCCTGGCCAACTGTTAAATTCAACTTTACCCGAATGCTGGTCAATCAAACTGCGCGCGATAGACAGGCCCAGTCCTGTTCCCCCCTCGCGGCCACTGACCATTGGGTAAAAAAGTGTATCCTGCAAATGCGCCGGCACGCCGGGACCGGTATCTTCGATATCGATACGGGCGGCTAAGCGGTAACGCACGCCATGCAGGGTTATCTGGAAGGCGGTGCGTGTGCGCAATGTTATGGTTCCGCCTTCCTCACCCAGAGCCTGCAAGGCGTTGCGGGTAATGTTCAGCAGAATTTGTTCTATTTGATCAGGATCGTGCGCCAGCTCGGGCAGGCTCGGATCGTAATCACGTATTAGCTCAACATTGTCCGGCTTTTCCATCGAGACCAGCTGGCAAACGCGCTCAGCCACCTGATGGATACTCTGAGTCACGTGCTGGCTCGGGCGCTGTGGGCCGAGCAGTCGGTCCACCAGATTGCGCAGCCGGTCTGCCTGCTCGATGATGACTTTGGTGTATTCCAGCAGGGCGGGATCGGGCAGGGCGCGTGATAAAAGCTGCGCCGCGCCGCGTAATCCACCCAGCGGGTTTTTAATCTCGTGCGCCAATCCGCGAATCAAATCACGGGCGGCCACTTGTTGGGCGTGTTGCAGCTGCTCTTGGCTCAGGCGACGCTGATTGTCCATCGGGGCCAGTTCGACCAGAATAAAACCTTCTGGCAAAGCCTGCGCCGTCAAGGACAGGACGTGTGCCCGACCATCAACCACTAACGTCACTTCACTGTCTGTAAATCCTTGACCTGCCTGTAAGTTTTCGCGCATCAACTCAATATTGAGTGAAAAATAGCCCACCAGTTCCGGCAGCGGCGTGCCAAACAGTTTCCGGGAGCTTTGCGCCAACAATTGTTGTGCGGCAGGGTTGGCATAATGCACAGCCAGTTCGTCATCCAATAGCAGAACGCTATTGATTAGAGAATTCAAAATCTGCCCCGAATCAGGCAGCTTACCAGTTGCCATACCGCTGTCTCCCGCACCGTCGTGGTGCATTTTATCCGGCTACCCGGCAGATTCACGGGTCAGATTGGTTAAGCAGGAAAGAGTGTGGAGAAAAAAGCCCATCCGAAGATGGGCTGAAAGTTTCCACGGCAACAAAAAAATGTCTTACTTATTTTAAGACGCTGAAGGTCTTCACACTGCTGGCCTTCAGTCGGGTGTTTCTTGAGCGCCAGCTGCCCGGCGCTCATTAGCGATTAAACGCTGTAGTACAGTTCGAACTCAACTGGGTGTGGAGTCATGCGAACACGATCCATCTCTTCTTTACGCAGAGCGATATAAGCGTCGATAGCATCGTCAGTGAACACGCCGCCACGAGTCAGGAACTCACGGTCTTCGTTCAGCGCGTTCAGGGCTTCTTCCAGAGAACCTGCAACTTTTGGAATCTCTGCTTCTTCTTCCGGTGGCAAGTCGTACAGGTTTTTGTCCATCGCATCGCCAGGGTGGATCTTGTTGATAACGCCATCCAGGCCAGCCATCAGCAGAGCGGCGAACGCCAGGTATGGGTTAGCTGCTGGATCTGGGAAGCGAGCTTCGATACGCACAGCTTTAGGGCTAGATACGTGTGGAATACGGATAGACGCAGAACGGTTACGCGCAGAGTAAGCCAGCATAACTGGCGCTTCGTAGCCCGGGACCAAACGCTTGTAGGAGTTGGTAGTCGGGTTAGCGTAGGCGTTGATCGCTTTCGCGTGCTTGATGATACCGCCGATGTAGAACAGTGCCATTTCAGACAGGCCGCCGTATTTGTCGCCAGAGAACAGGTTGTTACCGTTCTTAGACAGAGACATGTGGCAGTGCATACCTGAACCGTTATCGCCAAACATTGGTTTTGGCATAAAGGTCGCAGTTTTGCCAAATGCGTGAGCCACGTTGTGAACCACGTATTTGTAGATTTGGATTTCGTCAGCTTTTTTGGTCATGGTGTTAAAGCGGGTTGCCACTTCGTTCTGACCCGCTGTTGCCACTTCGTGGTGGTGAGCTTCAACAACCAGGCCCATTTCTTCCATGGTCAAACACATGGTAGAACGCAGGTCCTGAGAGGAGTCAACCGGAGGCACTGGGAAGTAACCGCCTTTCACCGCTGGACGGTGGCCTTTGTTGCCGCCTTCGTATTTGGTGCTGGAGTTCCATGCGCCTTCGATATCATCGATAGCAACGTGGGAACCGGAGATGCTGCTGCCGAAGCGCACATCGTCAAACAGGAAGAACTCTGGCTCAGGTCCGAACAGAACGGTGTCCGCGATGCCTGAAGAGCGCAGGAAGTCTTCTGCACGTTTTGCAGTAGAGCGTGGGTCACGGTCATAACCTTGCAGCGTAGTTGGCTCAAGGATGTCGCAACGAATGATCAGCGTGGTTTCTTCGTAGAATGGGTCAAGAACAGCAGTGCTGGCATCTGGCATCAGAACCATGTCAGATTCGTTAATACCTTTCCAGCCACCGATTGAAGAACCATCAAACATTTTGCCTTCTTCGAAGAAGTCAGCGCTCACTTGGTGAGATGGAATGGTGACGTGCTGCTCTTTGCCTTTGGTATCAGTGAAACGTAAATCTACGAATTTCACTTCATGCTCATTCAGCATCGTCAAAACGTGTTCAGCGGACATACTAGTTCTCCCGAAATTCTCATTATCGTCGTGGAACGAATAACCAATTAGTTGGCATTTATTTGTAAACAACAACCCTAGTGGAACTGGCGTGTGGCCTAAACAGCTTTTATTTATCCCGCGTAATTTTAGGTTGCCGCCTGGGTGGCAACTTCAACGTACTGGGGAATAGCTCTGATAAGACTTTTTTCACCCTTAAAAGTAATAGCGAAATCTGTGCCAACTTTGAGAAAATGCAAACAACGCCATTTTAAAGGGCTTTTGCACCTTTTGAGTATGCACCATAACGGAGTTTTTGCACCTTTTTGGTGCTAGTGGCCAGATCTGAAGCACCAAATTGGTGCGCCAAGCGAGTGCAAAGGCCCGTTTGCACCGTGAAAGGGATCACAAAGTAACCATCATCGAGTTGTTTCGATAAGATCATTGTGATCTTGTTTAGAACCTCGCTTAATACGTGTACAATAGCGCGCTATTTCTAATGCCTGAGGCAAAGCTGTGATCGAAAATTTGCGTAACATCGCCATTATTGCCCACGTTGACCATGGTAAAACCACCCTGGTCGACAAGTTGCTGCAACAATCCGGTACTTTCGGAGAGCGTGTAGAAGCAACTGAACGCGTAATGGACTCCAACGATTTGGAGAAAGAGCGTGGGATTACCATCCTCGCAAAAAACACCGCCATTAATTGGAAAGACTACCGCATCAACATCGTTGATACCCCAGGACACGCCGACTTCGGCGGTGAGGTAGAGCGTGTGATGTCTATGGTCGACTCGGTGCTGCTGGTTGTGGATGCAATGGATGGCCCAATGCCGCAAACCCGTTTCGTGACCAAAAAAGCATTCGCTAATGGTCTGAAGCCGATCGTGGTAATCAACAAAGTTGACCGTCCGGGCGCACGTCCTGACTGGGTTGTTGACCAGGTCTTCGACCTGTTCGTTAACCTCGACGCGACTGACGAGCAACTCGACTTCCCAATCATCTATGCATCTGCATTGATGGGTATCGCGGGCACCGACCATGCTGATATGGCCGAAGACATGACCCCGCTGTACCAGGCAATCGTAGACCACGTTGAAGCACCTAAAGTTGACCGTGACGGCCCACTGCAGATGCAAATCTCTCAGCTGGACTACAACAACTACGTTGGCGTTATCGGCATCGGCCGTATCAAACGCGGCGTGGTTAAGCCTAACCAACAAGTCACTATCATCGATAGCGAAGGCAAAACCCGTAACGGTAAAGTCGGTAAAGTACTGGGCCACATGGGTCTGGAGCGTATCGAAACTCAACTGGCTGAAGCAGGCGACATCATTGCTATCACCGGCTTGGGCGAGTTGAACATCTCCGACACCATCTGTGATCCACAGAACGTCGAAGCGCTAACTCCACTGAGCGTTGATGAACCAACCGTTACCATGTACTTCAACGTAAACACCTCTCCGTTCTGTGGTAAAGAAGGTAAGTATGTGACTTCACGTCAGATCCTTGACCGTCTGAACAAAGAACTGGTGCACAACGTGGCACTGCGTGTTGAAGAAACTGAAGATGCTGATGCGTTCCGCGTATCTGGCCGTGGTGAACTTCACCTGTCAGTTCTGATTGAAAACATGCGTCGTGAAGGTTTCGAAATCGCTGTTTCTCGTCCAAAAGTTATCAACAAGATGATTGATGGTCGTAAACAAGAGCCATTCGAAAACGTAACGCTGGATATCGAAGAACAGCACCAGGGTTCAGTCATGCAAGCCATGGGTGAGCGTAAGGGCGACGTTAAGGACATGATCCCTGACGGCAAAGGTCGTATCCGTCTGGATTACCTGATCCCAGCGCGTGGCCTGATCGGCTTCCGTACTGAGTTCATGACCATGACTTCTGGTACTGGCCTGCTGTACTCCACCTTCAGCCACTACGACGACGTTCGTCCGGGTGAAATCGGTCAGCGCCAGAACGGCGTTCTGATTTCTAACGGTCAGGGCAAAGCTGTAGCGTTCGCACTGTTCAGCCTGCAAGACCGCGGCAAATTGTTCCTGGGCCACGGCGCAGAAGTGTATGAAGGCCAGATCATCGGTATTCACTCACGTTCTAACGACCTGACCGTGAACTGCTTGACCGGTAAGAAGCTGACCAACATGCGTGCGTCCGGTACTGACGAAGCGACTACCTTGGTTCCTGCTATCAAAATGTCTCTGGAGCAAGCTCTGGAATTCATCGATGATGACGAACTGGTAGAAGTGACTCCTCAGTCTGTACGTATCCGTAAACGTCACCTGACTGAGAACGATCGTAAACGTGCAATGCGTGGTCCTAAAGAAAGTTAATTTTCTTCCTCGCTAGACGTTTTCAATCGAACAGGGCGCCTTTGGGTGCCCTGTTTTTTTTGTGTTTTTTACTCAATTTACCTCGCAACCCTGTGGGCCTCTCCCTGTTCATACGACCCTTTTCCCGCTAAAGTTAAGCATCATCTTTGAAATCAGGAGCGTGCAATGCTGTACATTTTTGATATGGGAAACGTCATTATTGATATTGATTTCAAACGTGTGCTTGGGGTGTGGAGCAACCTCAGCGGTACGCCTTTGGCGATACTCAATGAAAGATTTTCAATGGGCGACGTGTTCAAGAAGCACGAACGCGGCGAAATCAGCGACGAAGAGTTCGCCACCTCGCTGTGCGAAGAAATGGGCATTGCGCTCAGCTTTGAGCAATTCAGCGCGGGCTGGCACGCGGTGTTTGTTGGGCTGCGCCCAGAGGTGATTGAGCTTTTCAAAACGCTGCGCCAGCAGGGCCATCGCGTGGTGGTGCTGTCTAACACCAATAGCCTGCATCTCGACTACTGGCCAAAACACTTCCCTGAAATCGCAGAAAATACGGATGCTATTTATCTGTCGCAAGACTTAGGGATGCGTAAGCCCGAAACCCGCATTTTCGAATACGTGCTGAATAAAGAAGGCGTTAGCGCCAGCGAGGCGGTGTTCTTCGACGACGTGCTCGAGAACGTCGAGGCCGCACAGTCCGTGGGTATCAGAGCCGTGCTGGTGGAAGACAAAAAAACCGTACCAACCTGGTTTTCTGCCGCGGAGCATGGATGAGAGTACTGTGGCGTCGAGTAAAAGCGGGCGGGCATTTTGTACACCTGCTGCTTAAGCGTGCCGATAAGGATGGCCTGACGTTACTGGCGGGCCATCTGGCCTACGTTTCGCTGCTCTCATTGGTGCCATTAATCGCGGTTGTTTTCTCGCTGTTCGCCCTTTTTCCGGTATTTTCCGAGATAAGCGAGCAGCTTAAAGCCTTTATTTTCAATAATTTCATGCCCGCCACCGGCGACGTGATCCAGCGCTACCTCGAGCAGTTTGTCGCCAACTCCAGCAAAATGACCGCCGTCGGTACCTGTGGGCTGATTATCACCGCGCTGCTGCTGATCGCCTCGGTGGACAGCGTGCTGAATAAGATTTGGGACAGCAAAAACAAACGCCCGATCGTCTTCTCCTTTGCCGTCTACTGGATGGTGCTGACCCTCGGCCCAATCCTGCTGGTAGCCAGCGTGGCGATCAGCTCCTACCTGCTCTCACTCAACTGGCTGAGCAACGTGACGGACGTGCATTCGGTGATCGACCGCGTGCTGCGCGTGCTGCCTCTGCTGATTTCGTGGATCTCCTTCTGGCTGCTTTATCAGGTCGTCCCGACGGTGCGCGTGCCGCCAAAAGACGCGTTAATCGGCGCTTTGGTCTCAGGCATATTATTTGAGCTAGGCAAGAAGGTGTTTGCGCTCTATATCCAGCTTTTCCCCTCTTATCAGCTGATTTATGGCGTGCTGGCGGTGATTCCGATCTTGTTCCTATGGGTCTATGTGAGCTGGTGTATTGTGCTGCTGGGGGCGGAGATCACCGTCACGCTGGGTGAATACCGCTCACTGCGCAAACTGCGCACTTCGGACACCGCGGCTTTAAATATCAAAGAACCCTAATGGCGTAACACGAAAGGATTTTTATGATTGCATTAATTCAACGCGTGCTGAATGCCAGCGTGACGGTTGATGGCGAAGTTTGCGGTGAGATTGGGCCAGGATTACTGATTTTGCTGGGTGTCGAACAGGGTGACGATGAGCAAAAGGCAAAAAAACTGTGCGATAAGGTGATCGGATACCGTATCTTCAGTGATGAGAACGGCAAGATGAACCTTAACGTGCAACAGGCAGGGGGCAGCCTGCTAGTGGTTTCGCAATTCACCCTGGTGGCCGATACCCAAAAGGGCAATCGCCCGGGCTTTTCGCGAGGCGCAGCGCCTCAAGAAGCCGAAAGACTGTATGACTACTTCTGCGGGGAATGCAGGGAGAAAGGCATTCCGACTGAAACAGGGCGCTTCGCCGCCGACATGAAAGTGGCACTGGTGAATGACGGACCCGTGACCTTCTGGCTACAAGTCTGATTTAAAAGGCATCGCGCCGGAGAGAATCTACCTATGTATCATTTGAGAGTTCCTGTAACCGAAAAAGAACTGGCGGCGTATTACTCCTTCCGCTGGGAGATGTTGCGTAAGCCGCTGCATCAGCCCGAAGGCTCAGAACGTGATGCCTATGACGCCATGGCACACCACCAAATGGTGGTGGATGAGCACGGCAACACCGTGGCCGTGGGGCGTTTGTATATTAATGCGGATAACGAGGCGTCGATTCGCTTTCTGGCCGTAGACCCGAACGTCCAAGGTAAAGGCTTGGGGACGCTGGTGGCGATGACGCTGGAGTCCGTTGCTCGTCAGGAGGGAGTGAAGCGCGTGGTGTGTAGTGCGCGCGAAGACGCTGAGGCATTCTTTGCCAAACTGGGTTTCGTTAACCAGGGGGAAATTACTACCCCGCAGACCACGCCAGTGCGCCACTTCTTAATGATCAAACCGATTGAGACGTTGGACGACATTCTGCACCGCCCCGACTGGTGCGGGCAGTTGCAACAAGCTTGGTATGACCATATTCCGCTGAGTGAGAAAATGGGTGTGCGCATTAGCCAGTACACCGGCCAGCGTTTCGTCACCACCATGCCGGAAGCGGGAAATCAGAATCCGCATCATACGCTGTTCGCCGGCAGCCTGTTCTCATTGGCGACGCTGACCGGCTGGGGGTTAATCTGGTTGCTGCTACGCGAGCGCCACTTGGGGGGAACCATTGTTCTGGCCGATGCCCATATTCGCTACAGCGCGCCCGTCACCGGCCGTCCGCGCGCCATCGCCGACCTCAGCTCTATCAGTGGCGATCTCGACCGGCTGGCGAAGGGGCGCAGGGCCCGCGTTCAGTTGGAAGTGAATCTGTTAGGCGATGAGCCTAACGGAGCAATTTTTGAAGGGACCTATCTCGTTTTACCGGCGTCACCGGATGCTCCTCTCGAGCCGCAGATCAACTGATAACGGTCATCCTGCGAGCAGCGCCTGCCTTGGGCACTTCAATCATTCCAGTCACTTACGGTGTAAGTGACTGGAAGTCATTCAGTTACTGCCTGCTACTATTCCCTGACTCATTTGCTGGTCGATTTGCTTGCCATCGGCGCTGAGGGCGTGAAGCTTGCCGTTGAGCGTCGGTTTGAAATCGACATTCGCCGGAAGCTGCCCTTGCAGATTGAGCTGCAAGTTAGCATTGCCCTCTAGCGGCAGGTGAGGCCATCCCCAGTTTTCTAACACGTTCGACGGCACGGCGCGCCCTGTCAGATTGAGGGAGAAATTGCGCTGCGGCTGTTGGTCAACGTTGCCCGTGGCTTCCAGCAGACCTTCTTTAGTGAAGGCGCTCATTTCGGTGATTTTGACCTGATTGTCTGCGGCTTCCAGTGCCAGAGAGGGCCGACGAACGTCGACTTTATTGAAGGTTGCGTCGCTGGCATTAAGGTTGAGTTTGCCGGACCAGATGCCCCACTCGTGGTTACGGGCCAGAAGTAAATCGCTGCCGTAGCCGTCGAGCGCGGTGAGCTGGAAGGGGAACTGCGGCGAAATATCGATGATCAGATTGCGGTTGGTCATCAACTTGCCGACATACACCTCGGACAGCCAAGACGGCAGGGTTTGCAGCCAAAGCTGGCGCCAGTTTTGCGGCAAAGTGTATTCCAGCGCGGCAACCGTCAGTTCATCTAACTGTAAGCGCTTGTTGGCGCGAGTCCAGCTGCCGGTGGTGCGCAGCAGGCCGCCTTCCCAGCGCCCGCTCACTTGGCGAATGGCGATGCCCTGCGGCGAAAGGTCCAAATTCACTAACGGGTCGATGACATGCAGACTGCCATTGATCATCTCGGTGGCGTTGAGTGAGATTTCACCATCTTCGCTCTGCCAGTCACCGTCTTGCAGATTGACATCTTTCACTGACAGGTCGACATCGCTGAACGCCCAGTCTTGCCCTTGCAGGCGAGCATCAATCAGGTCAAAACGCTTAATACTGACTTTTGGTAACTTGTGGGCGTCTTGTAAGAACACCGACAGCGGCTCGGCGGTTTGCAGGCGGACATTGCTCAAACGCACGTTGTCGATAGTCCAACTGCCATCTGCCGCTCGGCTTGCCTTGCCGGTTAACTGGCCGCGAGCCAAGTCGCCGCCGAAGTTGTTCAGCGTGAGTTGATTATTGTTAATCTGACCTTGAACCAGAATGTTTTCAGCAGGAATGCCGTTGAGGGTCAGCGCAGAGGCACTAAGCTGGAACTCGGCATTTTCGCCAAGCACGCGCCCGGCCTTGGGCTGCCAAGGATAGATGCCAGCATTCACTTTTTGGCCATCAATTTCCCAGTCGTTCACATCACCGACCAGCGCCATTTTGCTCAACTGAAGCGTGTTGGCCTGAATCGGCAAATTCAACGCGGAAGGGTTGAGATTGAGACGCCCGTTGATGAGCGTGATGCGATCGAAGAATTTGGGATCGGTGATTTGGCGCCAGCTCAGGTCGAGATTTACCTGTGCCGCATTCAGCGCGTCCGGCTGGTTTTTGGCCCCCAATGTCACATCATTGAGCACAATGCGGCCTGGTTCTGACCAGCCGTGATCTATTTTTCCGACTGATAGGTGGTAGTTACTGTTGCCAGTGATCCATTGGCTGACTTGCGTCGCCGCCCAGCGCGTTTGCAACAGCACATAGAGCAGCACAACCGCCAGCACCAACAGCAGGACTAATGTCAGCAAAACTTTACCGATAAATTTCATCGTCTAAATCCGTATCCGTCGGGAAAGGAGTGTAAGAGTACCTTGTTTATGCCGTAAACAGTGGCCTTTCTCAATAGGTTAGCATGACAGAGACAAGAAAATGCGGCGAGGGTTCCAGACCTCTCGCCGCAGTTGCAGGGGTTACAGCGGATGTTTATTTTTCGTGCGGGAAAATCAGGTTCAGCACAATGGCGGTAATGCCGCCAGCCGCAATACCCGAGGAGAGCAGGGTTTTCAGCCAGTCCGGGGCGAATTGCAAAATCAGCGGCTGCTGGGAAACGCCCATGCCGACGGCCAAAGAGAGCGCCATGATCATAATCGCCCGGCGATTCAGGCGCTCGCGGGAAACAATGCGCACACCGGATGCCGCGATAGTACCGAACATCACGATGGTCGCGCCGCCCAGCACCGGCTCAGGAATATGCTGCACAAAGCCCGCCACGGCGGGGAACAGGCCCAGCGCGATCAGCATCAATGCCACCACAAACCCGACATAGCGACTGGCAACGCCGGTTAACTGAATCACGCCGTTGTTCTGGCCGAAGCAGGAGTTAGGGAAGGTGTTGAACACGGCTGAAAGCATCGAGTTCAGGCCATTGGCTAATACGCCGCCTTTGATGCGCTTCATATACAGCGGGCCGCTGACCGGCTGCTCGGAAACGTCAGAGGTGGCGGTAATGTCGCCGATGGTTTCCAGCGAGGTCACCATGAAAATCAGCATCAAAGGAATCAGTAAGTTCCAGTCGAAGCCCAGCCCGTAGTACAGCGGGGTCGGCAGCGTAACCAGATTGGTCTGTGTCGCCGGAGCCGAGTCTGGCAGCATGCCCATCAACCACGCGGCGACGTAGCCCACGGCCATTGCGATCACCAGCGAGGCGACGCGCAGGTAAGGGTTTTTCTGGCGGTTGAGCAGGATAATTACTACCAGAACCACGGCGGCCAGCAGCAAGTTCTTCGGCGCGCCAAAGGTGTGATCGCTCATCGCCGTGTAGCCGCCGCCAATTGACGTCAGGCCAACTTGAATCAGCGACAGGCCGATAATCATTACTACAATGCCCGACACCAGGGGCGTGATCACCCGGCGGGCCAGATGCAGGAAGCGGGAAAGAATGATTTCGGTGCAGGACGCCACCATTAGGGTGCCGAACAGCGCCGCCATCATGGTTGGGACATCCGCGCCGCCGTTTTTCAACGCCATACCGCCCATGATTAACGGCGCGACAAAGTTAAAGCTGGTGCCCTGAATGGAGAGCAGCCCGGAGCCGACCGGCCCCCAGGTTTTAATTTGCAAAATGGATGCGAGGCCGGACGCAAACAGCGACATGCTAATAATGTGCTGAGTATCCTGCGCCGGCAGGCCGAGTGCCTGACAAATAAGCAGCGCGGGGGTGATTACGGCCACGAACATCGCCAATAAGTGCTGACAGGCGGCAAACAGGGTTTGCGGCAGCGGCGGGCGATCTTCAAGGCGATAAATCAGTTCACTGTGCTGTGGGCGGGAAAGTTCGGCGTGCTGTGCGTCTGTCTCGGCAGATTGCGTACTCATGATTTGGGCGTCCATAAAGCGGCAAAGCGGGCATTTTTCATGAAAACCTTTCCAAAAGCAATCGATTGCGAAACCAAATTTTTGAGAGAAAACGCTAATTCTCGTCGCACGTTGACACTGTTTTTCTTGCACTGAATTGCCTATCTGACTTCTAATTCCCTCTCAAGAAAACAACAGCGATCCGGAGTTCTTATAACTCAATAATAATTATGGATTTTTGCACACATGGAGCATTTCAATGATTCATCTCGATACCTATGGCACGCTGGTTGCCGCGACGTTAGTCCTCCTTTTAGGCCGTAAGTGCGTCCAATCAATCTCTTTCCTTAAAAAGTACACCATTCCCGAACCCGTTGCGGGCGGTTTGCTGGTGGCTTTCTTACTTTTACTTGCTAACCAACTCTTTGATTGGGAAGTGAGTTTTGATATGTCGTTGAAAGAACCGCTGATGTTGGCCTTCTTCGCCACCATCGGCCTGAATGCCAACCTTGCGAGTTTGCGGGCGGGAGGTAAGGCACTGGCCTTGCTGGTATTCGTGGTGCTCGGGTTACTGCTGCTGCAAAACGCCATCGGCATTGGCATGGCGAAACTGCTCGGTCTCGACCCGCTGATGGGCCTGCTGGCTGGCTCTATCACCCTTTCCGGCGGGCACGGAACGGGGGCGGCGTGGAGCAAGCTGTTCGTAGAGAAATACGGCTTTGAGAATGCCACCGAAGTCGCGATGGCCTGCGCCACCTTCGGCTTAGTGCTGGGCGGCATTATTGGCGGCCCGGTAGCGCGCTATCTGGTGAGCCACTCTTCGACACCCAACGGCACGCCGGACGACGCGGCTGACCCTAGCGCATTCGAAAAACCGGCCGTCGGGCGCATGATAAGCTCAATGGTTCTGCTGGAAACCATTGCCCTGATTGCTATCTGCCTGACGGCGGGCACTCACGTTTCCAAGCTGCTGCAAGGCTCGGCCTTCGAAATCCCGACCTTTGTTTGCGTGCTGTTCGTCGGGGTTATCCTCAGTAACCTGCTGGCGTGGTTGGGGTTCTATCGCGTCTTCGACCGCGCGGTTTCCGTACTGGGTAACGTCAGCCTTTCGCTGTTCCTTGCGATGGCTTTGATGAGTTTGAAGTTGTGGGAGATGGCGTCGTTGGCGCTGCCGATGATGGCAATCCTCGGCGTTCAGACTCTGTCGATGGCACTGTACGCGATTTTTGTGACTTACAGGGTGATGGGGCGTAACTACGACGCGGCGGTACTGGCGGCGGGACACTGTGGCTTTGGTCTGGGAGCAACGCCGACCGCGATCGCCAACATGCAGGCGATCACCAACCGTTTTGGCCCGTCGCATTTGGCGTTTCTGGTGGTTCCAATGGTAGGAGCATTCTTTATTGATATCGCGAACGCGATTGTCATCAAGCTGTTCTTACTGCTGCCTGTTTTCCCAAGCGTGGCGTGATGTGATTGAGTGCCAGGGACGGCACTTAACTCATCTAGGCGTTGGTGTAGCGCACTCTTTCAGGCAGCCAGCGCTCAATCAGCGCGTGTGCATGTTGCGGGAACTGCTGTTGCAGGTAACGCGCAATGCGCTGCACTTCGGGGATCATCGCTTGATCGCGCAGTAAGTCTGCCACTTTAAACTCTGCACTGCCGGTTTGTCGGGTGCCCAGTAACTCGCCCGGCCCACGAATTTCTAAATCTTGTTGAGCAATCACAAAGCCGTCGTTGCTATCGCGCAGCACTTGCAGGCGAATCTGCGCCGTTTTGCTCAGCGGCGTTTTATACAGCAGCACACAGTGCGAGGCGACAGCGCCACGGCCGACGCGCCCGCGCAACTGGTGAAGCTGCGCCAGACCTAGTCGCTCAGGGTTCTCAATAATCATCAGGCTGGCATTTGGTACATCAACCCCTACTTCAATCACCGTGGTGGCGACCAGTAATTGCACTTCGCCCTGCTTGAAAGCCAGCATTACCGCCTGTTTTTCTTGAGCTTTCATTCGCCCATGAACCAGCCCAATTTTTAGTTCGGGCAGGGCTTCTTTTAAGCCTTCCCACGTCGCTTCGGCAGCCTGGGCTTCCAGCATTTCCGACTCTTCAATCAGCGTACACACCCAGTAAGCCTGACGATTTTCCTGCTCACAGGCGCTTTTCACCCGCGCAATGATATCGCTGCGGCGAGTGTCTGGAATGGCGACCGTGGTCACCGGCGTTCGGCCCGGCGGCAGTTCGTCGATGACGGAGGTATCAAGGTCGGCATAGGCAGTCATCGCCAGCGTTCGCGGGATGGGCGTGGCGGTCATGATCAGCTGGTGCGGGTGGAATCCCTGCTGTTTGCCTTTTTCCCACAGCGCCAGACGTTGATGAACCCCGAAACGGTGCTGCTCATCGATAATCACTAAGGCGAGAGAGGAGAAGAGGACCTGCTCTTGAAATATGGCGTGCGTGCCGACGACCATGGAAACTTCGCCGCTGGCGATAGCCTCTTGCTGAGCCTGGCGGGCTTTGCCTTTCTGCTTTCCAGCGAGCCAGCCCACCTTAATACCCAGCGGTTCGAACCACTGGCGGAAGTTATTGGCATGCTGTTCGGCCAGCAGCTCCGTCGGCGCCATCAGCCCAACCTGTTTACCTTGCGCAATGGCGCAGAGCGCGGCCAGTGCGGCAACCAGTGTTTTACCCGAGCCAACGTCGCCCTGAACTAATCGCATCATCGGGTAGTTTTTGGCTAAGTCCTGTTCGATTTCGGCCACCACGCGCTGCTGCGCGCCGGTAGGGCTGAAAGGCAGCGAAGCTAAAAACTTATCTTTCAGGCGGTCATCGTGCTTAAGCGGCAAGGCTTTATAGCTTTGAGTGCCGGCCCGGACGGCGAGCATGCTGAGGTTATGAGCGAGTAACTCCTCCATAATCAGCCTGCGCTGCGCGGGGTGCTGGCCTTTTTCCAAATCGGCTAACTGAATATCTGGGGGCGGCCGGTGCAGAAGATGCAGGGCTTTCGGCAGTGAAATCAGCGTCCCGCTGAGTTCATCGGGCAGCAGTTCGGCAATCGGCACGGTGTCGAGTAGCTCAAGGGCTTGATCGGTGAGCTTACGCAGGGTTGCCTGGCGGATACCTTCCGTCGTCGGATAGACCGGAGTCAGAGACTCTTGCAGCACGACTTCGCTATTTTCGCCCTGAATGCGATATTCAGGGTGAATGATTTCTGCGCCGATGGTGCCACGCTTAATCTCGCCATAGGCGGTAACGCGCCTTCCGGGAGCGAGGCTGTTTTTCATTGCCGCATTGAAATTGAAGAAACGCAAAGTGACCATGCCCGTGCCGTCACTAATCTGGCAGGTCAGCATTCGGCGTCGGCCAAAGCTGATGTCGCTGCGCAATACTTCCCCTTCTATGGTCGCAAAAATGCCCGGAAGCAGGTCATTGATGGCATAGAGGCGGGTGCGATCTTCATAGCGTAGGGGAAGGTGGAGCAGTAAGTCCTGAATGGTTTCGAGGCCGAGTTTAGCCAGCTTATCAGCCTGACTAGCCCCAACGCCGGAAAGCGACGTCAGAGGGATGGCATCGAGCAGGCGGCCCTTCATCTTCTTTTAACCGTCATTTGCATTGCAGACCACCATTCGTCATCAGCCACGATTTGCCCGGTTTCGTCGATCAGCGGGCGAGGAAGTTTTTTGCGTTTCGCGACGTTAGATAATACAGGATAGCCCCCCTCAAAAAGCAGGCGCTGCTGCTCTTTGTGAGCTAACGGACTGATTTCACGCTGATACATCCCGGCATTTTGCCGCTGGCGCTGTGCTTCATACAGGATGAGTGCAGAGGCGACGGAGACATTCAGCGACTGAACCATGCCCACCATGGGGATAACGATATCGCTATCGGCTAACGCTAAGGCTTCGGGGCTGATACCGGTTTTTTCCTGACCGAGCAGAATGCAGGTCGGGCGAGTGTAGTCGATGGTGCGAAAGTCTACCGCTTTGTCGGAAAGGTGAGTGGCCAGCACTTGCATCCCTTTCGCTTTCATTTTGGCGACGGCGGATTCAATGGTTTGGTGAGTTTTCACCTGCACCCAGCTGTTACTTCCTGCAGCGGAGGAAACCAGCGTACGCATGCGACTTGAGGGCCAAACCGCGTGGACTTCGTGAACGCCAACGGCATCTGCCGTGCGGATAACCGCGGCGATATTATGCGGCTTATGCACTTCTTCCATGCATGCCGTCAGGTCTGGCTGCCGGGCTGCAAGCATTTCGCAGATGCGCGCATAACGTTCAGGAGTCATGACGGCTAGTTTCGATTACGGCTGACTTTAATCACGTCCGGCATGATGCGGATTTTGCGCATGATATTTGCCAGATGCACGCGGTCGCGGGTCGTCAGGCGAATAAAGGCGCTATAAACCCGTCCATCTTTTTCTTCGGTACTCAGACTCTGAATGTTCGACTGGGCAGCATTGATAGCAGCCGTCAGGTTCGCCAGCGCGCCCTGATGATTGAACATATCAACTTTGATTTCCGCGATAAACTCTTGGTCTGTTTCTTGGTCATCCCAATCTACAGCCATGAATTTCTCAGGCTCTTTCTGGTATCCGCGAATGTTACGGCAGGATTCGTGGTGAATAACGAGACCTTTACCCGGGCTGACGTGGGCAATAATCGGGTCGCCAGGAATAGGGCGGCAGCACTTCGCGAAGGTGATCAGTACGCCATCTGCGCCTTTGATTGGCAGATTGCGCGTGCCGCTGCTCGCCATAGACGACTGGTCGCCCATGAGATTTTTGGCAACCACCACGCTCATGGCATTACCCAAGCCGATTTCAGCCAGCAGGTCATCCATCGCGGTGAGCTTCATGCGATCCAGCTCGTTTTTGATGTTTTCTGGCGGCAGGTCGGAAATCTTTTTACCACTACCCAATGCGTGATTGAGCAACCGGCGACCGAGTGAAACGGAGTCATCACGTTTCAAGTTCTTGAGCATTTGGCGGATTTTGGCGCGAGCGCGTGAGCTCACCACAAAGTTTAACCATGCCGCATTAGGACGCGCGCCAGGTGCCGTAATGATCTCGATAGTCTGGCCGCTGGTCAGTGGTTGCGAAAGCGGGTAAGGCTGTCTGTCGACGCGCGCACCGACACAGGCGTGGCCGATGTCAGTGTGAACTGCGTAGGCGAAGTCGACAGGCGTCGCGCCAGCAGGCAGTTCAACAATGCGGCCTTCTGGGGTGAAGACGTAAATTTCATCAGGGAAGAGGTCTGATTTTACGCTTTCAATGAATTCGAATGAGTTACCGGCACTTTGCTGGAGCTCAAGCAGGCTTTGCAGCCAGCGCTGGGCGCGGATCTGCGCCGTCGTGCTATTTTCACCATTCTCTTTGTAGGCCCAGTGAGCGGCAACACCCATTTCGGCCATCTGGTCCATATCTTCGGTACGGATTTGCACTTCAACCGGCACGCCGTGGGGGCCAATGAGTGAAGTATGCAGAGATTGATAGCCGTTGGCTTTTGGAATGGCGATGTAATCTTTGACTCGGCCCGGGCGCGGTTTGTACAGGCTATGAGCCTGGCCTAACACGCGGTAGCAGGTGTCGAGTTCTTTGACGATGACCCGGAATGCATAGATATCCATGATGGAATGGAAACGCTGCTCTTTCAGGTGCATCTTGCAGTAGATAGAATAGAGGTGCTTTTCGCGACCACTCACCCGACACTGAATTCCGGCTTCGGTCAGACGCCCTTCAATTTCAGAAAGTATCTTCTGAATCATCTCTTTACGATTACCGCGAGCGGCTTTCACCACTTCTTTAATGACGCGATAACGGTTTGGATACAGGGCTTCAAAACCTAGCTCTTCGAGCTCAGTTTTCAGATGGTGAATACCCAAACGGTGTGCCAGCGGGCTGTAAATTTCCAGCGTTTCGCGGGCAATACGGCGACGTTTATCCGGGCGCAAAGAGCCCAGTGTGCGCATGTTATGGGTACGGTCAGCGAGTTTGATCAGAATGACGCGGATGTCTTGCACCATCGCCATGATCATTTTGCGGAAGTTTTCCGCCTGCGCTTCTTTCTTATCTTGGAACTTCAGCTTGTCCAGTTTTGAAACGCCTTCGACCAGTTCGGCAACGCTTTTGCCGAACAGTTGCTCCATATCCTGGTATGTCGCAGGCGTGTCTTCGATGACGTCATGTAATAACGCCGCCATCAGAGTCTCGTGGTCGAGCCTCATTTCAGCCAAAATACAGGCTACCGCTACCGGGTGAGTAATGTAAGGTTCACCGCTCGAGCGAGTCTGCCCCTCGTGCGCGTCCCGCGCGACGAGGTAAGCCTGCACGAGGCGCTTGATTTGCTCCTCTGGCAGGTATTTTTGAATCAGTTGATTCAGGCTTTCAAAGATGTACAAGTGAGATCCGTTTCGTTAATTAACGACGGCCTTCAGCGATGGCAGTCACTGCCTGAATCTCTGCGGCTTCCTGCTCTTGTTGCTCCTGACGATCGCGAACGTCGAGGATCTGATTAGTAATCAAACCTTCTTCGATTTCACGTAGGGCAATAACAGTGTATTTATCGTTTTCTTCAGCAACCAGTGGATCTTTACCACCAGATTGCAGCTGGCGTGCGCGACGAGCAGCCACCAACACCAGGTCAAAACGGTTACCAATTTTCTCTACAGCGTCTTGAACAGTTACGCGTGCCATATATGTGCTACTCCACAGGGTGACGAAAGACTGGGCATAATACTGAAAGTGACTTCAGTCTGCCAATAGTTTGGTGATTAATCCGTCATGGCGAAGCTTTTGACGGCTCAGACGCAGACGTTCGGCGCGAATAATGGTTTTTAAATCCGATAAAGCCAGATCAAAATCATCGTTCACAATTAAATAGTCGTACTCAGCAAAGTGGGTCATCTCCGCGACGGCTTGCGCCATGCGTTTAGCAATGACTTCTTCGCTATCCTGTCCGCGGCCACGCAGGCGGCGATCCAGTTCGTCTTTCGACGGCGGCAATACAAAAATGCTGCGCGCTTGCGGCATCTTTTTACGAATTTGCTGCGCGCCTTGCCAGTCGATGTCCAAAAACACGTCAACGCCTGATGCCAGAACTTGCTCAATCGCTTCGCGCGAAGTTCCGTAGTGGTTACCGAAAACTTCAGCGTGTTCGAGGAAAGCATCTTTAGCGATCATCTCGCAGAATTCTTCTTTCGAGACGAAGAAATAGTGTTCTGCATGTTTCTCTCCCGGGCGAACTGCGCGAGTCGTATGGGAAATGGAAACTTGAGTATCGTAAAGAGGCTGAGTTTTCAGCAAAGCCTGAATCAGACTTGATTTACCTGCTCCACTGGGTGCGGAGATAATATATAGCGTGCCTTGGACCATGATGACGTTTCAACTGAATAGGTTGATAGGAAGTGTGCGAAGAGTGATCTTCCGCACAGTATACACGCTAGCCGCTTCTGGTGCAGCGTTGAGACGTATTTCATCGCAACATCTGTGGATAAAACAGCGCTAAAAGTCATTTTTCCACGATGGATTCCAAAATTTTTTCCTGTTGCAGCAACAAAGTCGAATGTCAGGAATGCATATCGCAAGCTTTTTCATCGGCGATGGCGGGACAAAGCAGTTCGATGTCTACTCACTGGGTTTAAGTCAGGCCCACAAGGAGGTGCCGATGCGCCGGATAGTTAAATTGCTGCTCTTGCTGTGTTTTCTGCCAACCCAGAGTTTTGCCAGCTGTCCAGACTGGCCTCAGTCACGATTAGACCTCGAAACTCAGGCGCTGACCGAGCAGCTATTACATTGGGATACGCGTTATCACCAATATGGGCAGAGCCTGATAAACGACGCGACCTACGACAGTTTGCGCCATAAGCAGAGTGACTGGCTGCGATGCGCGGGCCGGCCACTCTCTGAGGCTAACCCACCGCGCGACGCCTCTTCAGCCTCAAGCCCTCTGATTCAGCATCCTTTTGCTCATACCGGATTGAAGAAGCTGCGCGACGAATCGGCTCTGGCTCGCTGGATCATTGGTCGTCAAGACCTTTGGGTGCAGCCGAAAATAGACGGTGTTGCTGTGACTTTGGTTTACCAGAAAGGAAAGCTGATTTCTCTAATGAGCCGTGGCGATGGCCTGATGGGGCAGAACTGGACATCCAAAGCGGCATTTATTCCCGCTATTTTGCCGAAGATTGCCGACACCCGCGAACAGTTGACTCTGCAAGGTGAGCTGTTTCTGCTGATGAACGGTCATCAACAGAAAGAGTCGGGGGGTGTGAATGCTCGCTCGAAAGTCGCGGGTGCCATGATGCGCCATTCTCCATCAGCGACCTTAAGCCAGTTGGGACTGTTCATCTGGTCTTGGCCGGATGGGCCGAAAACAATGGAGGTAAGGCTCAGCGAGCTGACAAAATTAGGTTTCCCTCTCGCGGAATCCTTTTCCCAGCCAGTGACCACCTCTCAGGATATAGCCCACTGGCGAGAGGCGTGGTTCAACCAGCCTTTGCCTTTTGTCACAGACGGCGTGGTGGTGAGGCAGGGGCAAGAACCCGCTGGCCGCTATTGGAAAAATAATACGGCAGACTGGGCAATTGCCTGGAAATACCCGCCCGAGGCCCAGCTTGCCGAAATCAGGAGTATTGAAACGCTGGTCGGCAGGCGAGGCAAACTGACGGTGATCGTGCATCTCAAAGCGATAAAGCTTGATGACAAAAGGGTCACAAAAGTCAGTATTGGTTCTCCACAGAAGCTTCGGGAGTGGGATCTCGCGCCGGGCGACCACGTTTCTATTGTTCTGGCCGGGCAGGGTATACCCGTGCTGGAGAAGGTTGTTTGGCGGGTGAAGCAGCGGCCTAACTCAGATGCTATCCTCATGAACGATTACACGCCGCTCACCTGCTTTAAACCCACGGCGGGCTGCGAGCAGCAATTCCTATCTCGCCTCACATGGCTGAGTGGCCCGAACGCCTTAAAATTGAGAGGGCTGGGGGAGGCCACTTGGCGGTCACTGATGAATGATAAGAAAGTGACGGATTTGGCAGATTGGTTGAGTCTGACGCCTGAGAGCATTGCTGCATTGCCTGGGCTAGGTCCGAAGCAGGGGCAGAACATTTATGCTGAGTTGCAACTCGCTAAACAGAAAACCTTCAGGCAGTGGCTTTCGGCCATTGGCTTCCCCACCTTTGCACTGAACGTGGCTGCAACTCAGAAGCACTGGCGGGAAGTTGAAAGCCTGACGGCAGAAGGTTGGCAAAAATCGGTGGGAATTGGCAAAAAGAGAGTCGGGGATATTTTAGCGTTCATCCATCACCCAGACGTCCAAGAGTTGGCTGGGTTTCTGGGCCAACAGCGCATACCTGCCTTTGATTTAACAGGTATGCCCGAATAGCAATTGAGTTGGGTTTTTCAGTGATCGGAATGCGGATAGTTAAATACCGGCAGCCCCAGACGGAAACGCAGGGCGATCAGACGGGCAATAAAGCCAACCAGCAGGGTGATAATTACCACCAAATTGTGTGGCAAAGAGAAGTACTGCAAACCGATGTATATCCAAGCCGACGCGAAGGAAATACCGGCATAAATCTCTTTTTGGAAAACCAGCGGGATCTGGTTGCACATCATATCGCGCAGTACGCCGCCGAAGACGCCGGTTATCACCGCACACACCGAGGCTATGATGGCGCCGTGCCCCATATCCAACGCAACTTGGGTACCTATAATAGAAAAGACCACTAGGCCAAGGGCGTCTAAAACCAAGAACAGTCGGCGCAGGTGACGCATCAGCGGCGCGAGGAAAGTTGTCAGCAGTGCCGCTGCCGCCACAATCACAATGTACTCAGGATGCTTCACCCAGCCCAGCGGGTAGTGGCCCAGCAGCATGTCGCGGACCGAACCGCCGCCAATGGCGGTCGCCGCAGCGATGATAATGACGCCAAAGGTATCCATTTTGCGACGTCCGGCCGCTAAGGCACCTGTCATCGCTTCGGCTGTAATACCAATGATATAAAGAACGGTAAGCAACATAGTTTTCGCTGGTCTTAAAAAAGGTGAAGTGTGGGTCGGCGCTCAGAGTAGAGAGGTTTGATTGTTTGAGCGATTGAGTTTTTCTGACAGATGGCTCATCGGATTATAAAAAATAATCCGTGGGCACAGATAATCCCTTTCTTTAAAAGGATACACAAAGATTGGTCCATCTTCACATTAGAAATAATAAATCGAAATTTTATCCCGATAGGCTGACCTAATCCCCCTTCAATCAACTTCCATAGTGCCTTTTGCACTTTACCGGTAGCGCAAAGTCGCTGTGCAGGTTACGATTATTAAAAATCATCACTCATAACATTGATGTTTGGTGTTGCCTTGAGTTACTGACATGCTCGTCTGGAGGAATGCATGAAACCTGAAAATCCAGTTGCGTTAACGCAGCGCGGACCAGCTGAACATGAAAGACGTGAGCAGATAATCAATGCTGCTTTTGACCATTTTCGTCATTTTGGATATGCCAAAACCTCGGTGGCCGACTTGGCTAAGGCGATTGGTGTCTCAAGTGCCTATATTTACAAGTTTTTCGAATCAAAACAGGCGATTGGCGAGGCGGTCTGCTCCCAGCGTGTAGGGCAGATTGGGCTGGCATTGCGCGAAATTGCTGACAGCGACCAAACTGCCACTTTGCGCTTACGCACCATCTTTAAAGCCTTGATGACGAAAAGCCTGGATTTATTCTTTGAAGACAGAAAGTTGCATGACATTGCCGCCGTAGCTGCAGCCCAGCATTGGAAATCTGCCCTTAACCATCGCGCGGAGCTTTACAGCATTGTTCAGCAAGTGGTAACAGATGGCCGCGAGTCTGGAGAGTTTGAGCGCAAGACACCTTTAGATGAAGTCTGTCTGGCGATAACCAGCGTGATGACGCCTTTCTCCCACCCGTTGATGCTTGAGCAAAAAACGCCTGAACAACTGGAAGAACGCGTGATAGCTATCACAAGTTTAGTGCTGCGCAGCCTTTCGAATTAAGAAAGGATACATAAATTTGCAGGTTACGAGTTTACAAAATCGTAATTCATCACATACTGTCACTCAAGGTGACAATAATCCCGCCGACGCTGGTTTGCGATAAAAAACCGGCAAGGCAATATGAACTTTAAGAACGAAAGAGGAACGTTTTATGACTCATCGTCGAGTGGTTATTACCGGCATGGGGGCTGTGAGTCCTCTTGGCTGCGACATTGAAACCATCTGGAAGCGTTTACTGGCTGGTCAGTCAGGCATCCGCGTTTTACCTGATGAAATCGTAGAAACCCTGTCTGTGAAAATTGGCGGTCAGGTCTTAACGAAAGAGCAGGACCCGGAATCAGGCTTTGATCCCGATGAATCAGTCTTGCCTAAAGACCAGAAAAAGATGGACCGTTTCATTCTTTTTGCGATGGCCGCAGCAGATAAAGCCATTGCAGACTCCGGCTGGAAAGCAGAAACCGCAGAGCAGCAAGAGCGCACCGCAACCATTATTGGTTCTGGTATCGGCGGCTTCCCGGCGATTGCTAACGCCGTGCGCGTGAATGACAGCCGTGGTGCTAAACGCTTGTCGCCTTTCACCATTCCTTCATTCTTGGTGAATCTGGCCTCTGGCCAAGTTTCGATTAAACACCAGTTCAAAGGCCCAATTGGCGCGCCGGTAACGGCTTGCGCAGCTGGCGTTCAGGCTATCGGCGATGCCGTGCGTCTGATTCGCAACGATGAAGCAGACGTAGCCCTTTGCGGCGGCGCGGAAGCAGCCATCGATACTGTAAGTCTGGGTGGTTTTGCTGCAGCCAAGGCAATGTCCTCAGGCCACACCGATCACCCTGAAAAAGCCTCTCGCCCGTTTGATAGCGCGCGTGATGGTTTCGTGATGGGCGAAGGCGCAGGCATGCTGGTGATTGAAGAGCTGGAACATGCGAAAGCCCGTGGTGCAAAAATTTTGGCAGAAATCGTCGGTTACGGCACCAGCGGCGATGCATACCACATGACATCCGGCGCCGAAGACGGCAACGGTGCTGGCCGCGCAATGAAAATTGCTCTGCGCCAGGCTGGTTTGCAGCCATCCGACATCCAACACCTGAATGCGCACGCGACGTCGACTCCGGTGGGCGATCTCGGTGAAATTAACGCCATCAAAACCCTGTTCGGCACCGACGGCAAGCTGGCGGTAACCTCAACTAAATCTGCAACCGGCCACTTGCTGGGCGCGGCGGGCGGTCTTGAAACCATCTTCACCATTCTGGCTATTCGTGACCAGATCGTGCCACCAACGCTGAATCTGGACAATAAAGACCCGGCGGCGGAAGGTTTGAATATCGTCGGTAATAAAGCTCTGCCTTACGCGATCAACTACGCGCTCTCCAACGGTTTCGGCTTCGGCGGTGTTAACGCCTGCGTGCTGTTAAAACGCTGGGAAGACTAAGCAAAACTGAGCTTTACACATGAAGCAGATATGAAAAAGCCCGCGAAAGCGGGCTTTTTGTTGGGGGCGAAATCACTCAATATTCTGAATCTGCTCGCGCATCTGCTCGATCAGCACTTTCAGCTCGATGGCTGAGGTGGTGACGTCAGAATTGATGGATTTGGAAGCCAGCGTGTTTGATTCGCGGTTGAACTCTTGCATCATGAAGTCCAGACGGCGGCCGACGGCTTCTTCCTTTTTGAGGATTTTATGCGTTTCTTTTACATGCGCATCAAGGCGGTCCAGCTCTTCTGCCACGTCTACGCGCTGAGCCATTAACACCAGCTCCTGCTCCAGACGGGTGTTTTCCAGCTGAACTTGCGCATCTTCCAGTTTACTGACCAGACGCTCGCGCTGCCATTGCAGCACGTTTGGCATCTGGGCGCGCACTTTGACCACTTCAGCACTGACGCCGTCGAGGCGCGTTTCAATCAGCGTCTTCAGGGCGGCGCCTTCGCTTTCGCGGGCGGTGATGAAATCGTCGATGGCGGTTTCCAGCGCAACCAGCAGTTCATTGCTGATCGCATCTAAATCTTGCTCTTCGGCCAGCATCACGCCTGGCCAGCGCAGAACTTCTAGCGGATTGATTTCGCCTTCGTCGCTCTGCATTTTTACCCATTGGGCGGCGGCAACCAGCTGTTTAGCCAGTTTTTCATTCAGTTGCAGGGTGCTTTGTGCGCTTGGGTCGAGATCAAAACGCAGGTTACATTCGACTTTCCCACGGGTCAGGCGGGAGCGAAGACGCTCGCGGATCACCGGCTCGAGGCTGCGGAACTGCTCTGGCAGACGGATGTAGGTTTCGAGATAACGTTGGTTCACCGAGCGGAGTTCCCACGCTGCGCTGCCCCAGTCGCCCTTGATTTCACGTCGGGCATAAGCGGTCATACTACGGATCATGTCTGCGTACCTGTTGATGTAAAGATGGAGCGATTATAGCTTCCGTGGGCGGGTCATGATAGGCATTCCCTGAAACCCGCGCGCATATTCAGGCTCTTTATACAGATATTATCGGGCGATTTACTCACTCGCCCGCCAGATGCAACGCGAGTGAATTTCTGTATAATGCGCAGCCAAACACGATTCGCGACCCGGAGATCAACCCATGCGTCCAGCAGGCCGAAATGCACAACAGGTGCGCCCCCTGACACTGACCCGTAACTATACCAAACATGCTGAAGGTTCAGTTTTAGTGGAATTTGGTGATACCAAAGTGCTTTGTACCGCCACGGTTGAAGAAGGTGTTCCGCGCTTTCTTAAAGGCCAAGGGCAGGGTTGGATCACTGCCGAATACGGCATGTTGCCGCGCTCTACCCACACGCGTAACTTCCGTGAAGCTGCTAAAGGCAAGCAGGGCGGGCGTACGCTTGAGATCCAACGCCTGATTGCTCGCTCGCTGCGCGCCGCCGTAGATTTGAAAAAGCTCGGCGAATTCACCATCACGCTCGACTGCGACGTTTTGCAAGCTGACGGCGGCACCCGTACTGCTTCTATTAGCGGCGCCTGCGTGGCGCTGGCCGACGCGCTGAATGCGCTGGTTGCCGCTGGCAAGCTGAAAGCCAACCCAATGAAAGGTCTGGTGGCGGCAGTGTCAGTGGGTATCGTTAAGGGTGAAGCGCTGTGCGACCTCGAGTATGTAGAGGACTCTGCGGCTGAAACGGATATGAACGTAGTAATGATGGAAGATGGCCGCATGATTGAGGTGCAGGGCACCGCAGAAGGTGAGCCGTTCAGCCATGAAGAGCTACTGAGCTTGTTGACCCTCGCACGAGAGGGAATCGACACTATCTTCCAGGCGCAGAAAGCGGCGCTAGCGGAATAATTTTTAAGGCGACTGAGAAGTCGCCTTTTTTATGGCCTAAAGGCCGACGACCGACTGAGAACAGAGTAGACAGGAGACCCCCATGAAAGCTTATCAGCGCCAGTTTATTGAATTTGCATTAAACAAACAGGTTTTGAAGTTTGGTGAATTCACCTTGAAATCAGGCCGAATCAGCCCGTACTTCTTTAATGCCGGTTTATTTAATACTGGGCGCGATTTGGCGTTGCTGGGCCGTTTTTATGCCGAAGCCTTAATGGATTCTAAAATCGATTTCGACTTAGTATTTGGCCCAGCCTACAAGGGTATCCCGATTGCGACCACCACCGCCGTGGCGCTGGCCGAGCATCACGACCGAGACGTGCCTTACTGCTTTAACCGTAAAGAAGCCAAAGATCACGGCGAAGGCGGTTTGCTAGTGGGAAGCCCGTTGCAGGGCCGAATCATGCTAGTAGATGATGTGATCACCGCCGGAACGGCGATCCGTGAATCCATGGAGATTATCGCGGCGCATCAGGCCACTCTCGCGGGCGTGCTGATTTCTCTCGACCGCCAAGAGCGCGGCCGTGCCGATATTTCTGCGATTCAGGAAGTCGAGCGCGACTATCATTGTAAGGTGATTTCGATTATCACTCTGCAAGACCTGATTGCTTATCTGGAAGAGAAAACGGAGATGGCCGACCATCTGGCCGCCGTGCGTGCTTACCAGCAGAAGTACGGGGTCTAAACTCTATTAAGTATCGCCACTGAAAGGGAATCAGTATGGATTTGTCGTCGCATAAGCATGGTGCAATGCCCAGTGGGGCGGCAGAAAACCTGTGCCGTTCCCTTTCAGCTCTTCGCAATAACCCCTTGTCTGAGGGAAATCGCCTCAGCCCGGCGGCCTATCAAAAAATTCTGCATTACTGCGGTGTGCGGCCCGATCTTGCGGGCTGGCGCAGATTCCTCCTGCTTTGCCTCTCTCTGCTGGGCTTTTTAGCCTTGGCCTGCGGCGTGGTGTTTTTCATTGCGTGGAACTGGGCATTGATGCCCAAGATGGCCAAGTTCGCCGTGGTGGAATTGTGGATAGTCGCGCTGGCCGTGGTGGTCTGGTGGCGCTGGTATGACAGCGTTGCGCAATCCGCCCTGTTGGCGCTAGGGCTGAGTTTTGGCGGCCTATTTGCCTTGTATGGGCAGGTCTATCAAACCGGAGCCGATAGCTGGGAGCTGTTCCGCGCGTGGGCCATCGTGCTGTTGCCGCTGGCGTTAATTGCCCGCCGGAACGGCCTGTGGTTCTGCTTCTGGGTGGTTGCTAATCTGGCTTTCCAACTCTATTACGTGGGCCGAAGTTCAGCTTTCTTTAGCGATATACCTTTCGCTAATCTCGGCTGGTTCAGCGACTCCACTCTCTATATCTACATTGCGATCCAGGCGTGCTGCCTGATTCTGCGTGAGGCTCTGGCGGAATATGCGCAAAAACGCCGCCCCGATAGCTGGCTGACCAGCCGCTGGTTGCCGCGTTTGATGGCAGCATACCTATTGCTGACCCTGACGCCGCTGGCCGCCGAGGCCATCGTCGCCGCGGACTACAGCACTAAATTAGGTTTACTGCTGTGGGCGATGACGATTCTGGTGGGCTATTTCTACTACCGCCACCGTCGCCCGGATTTATGCATGCTGACGCTGGGCGTAATTAGCGTGGTGTTCATCGGCTGCATACTTATCATGCAGCTTTTCGACCGTCTCTGGGATCTTGGCAGCCTGTTTTTCGCCTGCTGCTTAATGATGTTATGGCTGATGGCCGGGGGCGCGGTGCTGCTTCACTGGCGGAAACAGCTTTATCAAAGGCAGGCGAAGGATAGTAAGCCTGATGCCCTGAGCGGCCTGCTGCACGAGCTGACTGAGCGGCAGTTATTGAGTGAAGAGCAGAGTGCCGAGCTGAAGAATTTCGACCACGCCTCGCACCTGCCTTGGTATCTGCGCGCGGTGCTGGCTCTGGGGGGCTGGGCCGCCGCGCTGATTATTTTGGCCCTGCTGGCATTGTTGCTGTACGCCACTGACCTGCTCGATTCGATGAATGGCATCACGCTGCTGGTGCCTTCCTTGATTATTGCCGCGCTGGCGGCCGGGCTGCTTCGCGCCAAGGGGATTGGTCAACAGCATATCGGCCTCGCGTGGGCCATCGCCGCAACCTATGGCCTATGTTTTAGCCTTTACCTATTTATCGATCCCGACTGGAACAGCCACTTTATTATTGATTCGCTGTGGTTTCTGCCGGTGCTGGCGGCGATGGCGATTTTCATGCCGAACCGCGCCTACCGTTTTATGGCGGTGACGGCGTTCTTATTTATTCTGGTGTTCTCGCTCGGCTACCTGATGAGCTTACAGGTTCATCCCGCTGTTGCGACAGCAGCCACGTCGCTAGTGGTGGCAATGATTGTGGCGGCGTGGATTGGCGTCATTGCCCGGCAAGACCAGCCGCAAACTAAGGCCCGCAGCGAGCTGACCCTCAGCCTGCTGCATGGCATTCCGGCGGCTTTGATGCTGCTATGCCTCGCTGGCGTGCATTCCGACCTGCTCGACGATTTATTCTGGAATAGCTCCGCGCCGATATTTTTGCCCATGAGTTTGGGCGCGGGCATTGCGGCAGGCCTTATTCTGGCAGGAGTATGTCAGGCGGTGGTGTTCCGCTCGCCAATGACGGCGGTTTACCTGCCCGCCGCCTGCGTTTGTGCTGGCGTGGCGCTGTTCTCGCCGGGCATGGGCTTTGGACTATTGCTGCTGCTGGCCGCGCGCCGTCAGGGCAGCAAAGAGTGGCTGGCGATGGCTGGCGCATTCCTGCTGATCTATCTCACCTATTGGTACTACTTCCTCGGCATCAGCCTGCTGCATAAATCACTGCTGTTATTGATGACCGGGTTGGTCTTGCTGGGGCTGGCTCTGGCGGCGAAGAAGTTACTGCCAGCAAAAGGCGAGGGGGCAGTTTATGAAAACTAAATCAGGGCTGAAATGGCTGGCGGGAGCTGTCGTGCTGCTGGTGCTCGCGGCGGCTAACCTCTCTATTTATCACAAGGAGCAACTGCTCAAGCACGGCGCGGTGGTTATTCTCGAGCTGGCGCCGGTTGACCCTCGCTCGCTGATGCAGGGGGATTACATGGCGCTAAACTATGCGCTGGTTCAACCCTTGCAGCAGGGACTGTATGAGCAGGGTGAAACCTGCCGCACCACCGGCGGACAGTGCCTCCCCTCTAATGGCAAATTGGTTGTCACCCTGGATGAGCAGCGGCGAGCGGTGAGCGCGGTGATGGACCAAGGGCAGCCTTTGCATAAGCAGGAGAGGCTGCTGCAATATCATCTGTCTGGAGCCCGTTTGAATATCGGTACGCCGAGTTACTTCTTTCAGGAAGGTCATGCCGAGCGTTTTGAAAAGGCGCGCTATGGCGAGTTTCGGGTGGCTGATGACGGCACGGCGCTGCTGACCTATATGCTCGATGAAAAGGGCGCGCGCATCCTTCCTTGAGCTTTCTCATTGAATTCTCAACAATAAAAAAGGGCCTTTCGGCCCTTTTTACTGCAAACGCTTTAACTGCCAAACGCATTAGATCAGCTGCGCGGCAATAAGCGGCCAGCGCGCATCAAAATCCTGCGTCGGGCGATACTTAAACTCGGAACGCACAAAGCGCGACAGCATGCCTTCGCAGTAAGCCAGAAGCTGGCTCGCCAGCAGCGTCTCGTCGGTGCTGTATCCACTACCTTCACGCATTTTCTTTTCACGCAAAACCTGTTTCAACTGCACCTCAATTCGCTCGAAAAGCTGATTGATGCGGCCCTGAAGGCGGTCTTGTTCAAACATTAATGCGTGGCCGGTCATGATGCGTGTCAGGCCCGGGTTGCGCTCTGCAAAACCCAAAATTAGCAAAAGGATAAGTCGCAGCCGGTTCAGCGTCTCTTTCTCATCTTGCAAAATCAGGTTGATGCGGGTGATTAAGCTGTCTTCGATAAACTCAATTAAGCTATCGAACATCCGCGTTTTACTTGGAAAATGGCGATAAAGTGCAGCTTCCGATACCCCAACGTTGGCGGCAAGTTTAGCCGTTGTTATCCGCTGGCTGCCGTCGCTGGACTGAAGCATTTGCGCTAATGCCTGCAAAATCTCCTCGCGCCGATTCCTTTTGGTAGTTTCTTTTTCTGCCATGTCTGAATAGACCCTTGCTAAAAACGGCTTAAAACATGAGAGACCGCACAATTGCCGCATGAATCTTGAAGATCCTGCGGCTTATTAGTTCACTTATCGTGTTTACCCTTCGCATTCGATGCACTTAGCATTGATAGCATTGGGTTTTTAGTGCGGTCTATAGTGATAAGAATCTGTTCAATATCGCGTTTCAAGCGCGGTGCTGAACAGGTTCTTATTGGCGACCTGAGTGGCCAAAGCCACCTGCGCCACGTTCGCTGCTTTCGAAGTCTTCAACCAGATTAAACTCGGCTTGGACAACGGGTACGAAGACCATTTGAGCGACGCGTTCGCCCGGCTCAACCATGAAGGTTGTTTGACCACGGTTCCAGACTGAAATCATCAATTGGCCCTGATAGTCAGAGTCGATCAGGCCAACCAGATTGCCCAAAACTACCCCGTGTTTATGACCAAGACCCGAACGCGGTAAAATCACCGCCGCCAGATTAGCATCACCGATGTGAATAGCCAGACCGGTCGGCAATAAGGTGGTTTCGCCCGGTTTTAACTCAACCGCGGCATCAAGGCAGGCGCGTAAATCTAAGCCTGCAGACCCTGGAGTGGCATACGCCGGTAATGGAAAAGTCGAACCAATACGTGGGTCGAGAATTTTAATGTCGATTTTTTTTAACGGACTAGTTGTGTTCATAACGGCTGACTATCTCATCAAGTAAACGTTGGCCAAGAAGTGCTTTATCGCTGAGCGGTAAAACTTTCTCCCCATCCTGCCAAAAAAGATGCAAAGCATTGGTATCACTATTAAAACCGTGCTCAGCAAGGGAAACGTCGTTAGCGCAAATCAGGTCGAGATTCTTTCTTATCCGTTTTTGCCGAGCGTATTCTTCCACATTCTGGGTTTCTGCGGCAAACCCGACCACATAAGGACGATGGGATTTCATTGCCGCAACACCGGCGACGATGTCGGGGTTTTTGACCAATTTCACTGACATTTCATCGCCTTGCTTTTTGATTTTCTCATCGGCGATTATTTCTGCGCGGTAGTCCGCGACGGCGGCGCAGGAGATAAAGATCTGCTGAGTCGAAATGCTGGCTTCAACCGCGCGTTGCATCTCCAGTGCGCTTTCGACGTCGATTCTGGCGACATGCGCAGGCGTCGGCTGATTAACTGGCCCGGCGATAAGGGTTACTTTCGCCCCGCGATCGGCGGCGGCTTTGGCGATAGCAAAGCCCATTTTCCCCGAGCTGTGGTTGCTGATAAAGCGAACCGGGTCGAGCGCTTCGCGGGTTGGGCCTGCGGTTATCATGATATTAAGATGGGCTAAGTCGCGGCGTGGGGCGAAGTGCTCAACCGCCATATCCACGATAACCAATGGGTCGAGCATGCGGCCCGGGCCGACGTCACCACAGGCTTGGCTACCGCTGTCTGGCCCCCACACCAAGGTGCCGCGCTGAGCCAGCTGTTGCAGATTCTCCTGGGTCACCGCCGCGCGATACATCTGCTGGTTCATGGCCGGAACCACCGCGACGGGGGCGGCCGTTGCCAGACACACCGTGGTCAGCAGGTCATTAGCCATGCCCGCGTTCATGCGCGCCAATAAATCGGCGGTAGCAGGAGCAATCAGCACCAGATCGGCCCATTTGCCTAATTCAATGTGCCCCATCGCAGCTTCAGCAGCCGGATCGAGCAGGTCGTCTGAAACCGGATAGCCAGAGACTGCTTGTAGACTCAGCGGAGTAATAAAGGACTTAGCAGCTTCCGTCATCACTACCCGAACGTCTGCACCTCTGTCGCGTAAGCGGCGTACCAGCTCAGGTGCTTTATAGGCGGCGATGCCACCACTCACACCGAGCACAATATGTTTGCCGGAGATCCCCGTCATCATGATTGTCCGATTCAAAGCCGAAAGAAGCGACATTTTAGCATAACGGCGGTTGATGACAGCAATCCGCTGCTTTCCTCAGCAGGAGAATAAATTATTTGCGTGACGCCTCGCAGGAGTTAAAACCGGCGAACACAGATGCGGCGCGGCGTGCCAATATGTCGCCGCGAAAAGGAGAGCGCATGAAAATAAAAGATGACGGTTGGCAGGGAGAGCTCGCACCGCGCGAGAAATTGCTGAAATTTGGCGCATCGGCCCTGTCTGATCAGGAGCTGTTGGCGATATTTTTGCGCACCGGCGGCAAAGGGTTACACGTGATGACGCTGGCAAAGAATATGCTCGAGCATTTTGGTTCGCTGCACAGTTTGATGTCGGCAGCTTTCGAGGACGCGAGCAAGGTAAAAGGGCTCGGTCTGGTTAAATTTGCCCAGCTGTCTGCGGTGTCAGAACTGTCCCGGCGCAGCTTCGCTTGCCATTTATCGAGCCAAAATGCGTTGCTAAGTCCGTCAATAATCCAGCAGTATCTGCAAAATATCCTCAGTCACCGAGAAAGAGAGGTGTTTTTGGTACTTTTTCTCGACAATCAACACCGCGTTATTCGCCATGAGGAGATGTTTGCTGGTACCATTAGCAGCGTCGAAATTCATCCCCGTGAAATTGTTCGCGAGGCAATGAAGGTTAATGCGGCAGCCATAATTCTGGCGCATAATCACCCGTCCGGCGTGGCTGAGCCGAGCACAATGGACAGAATGGTAACCGAACAGATAATAAAAGCGTGCCAACTGTTGGGTATCCGCGTCCTCGATCATCTGGTCGTAGGTCACGGAGAAACGGTGTCTTTTGCCGAACGCGGTTGGCTGTAGCCCCATTTTTTGAAGATCCTTGAGGATCTTTAGCTGTTCGGGACTTGAGCACTTACGCTACAGAGCGTATACTACGCCACCTTTGAGAATCTTGGGTTTGGCGTTAAGAGCCTATCTCAGCAGGTTTCGTACCTGATGAATTGGTTTTTTACCCGACGACAGTGAGTCGGTTCTCAGTGGAGTTTGCTGAGATGGGCTCTAAAAGCCTGACGAGGCGGCCATACCCTATACGAAGCTCGAGCTGATTTGATTTTTGGAGATATAGACATGTCCCGAGTCTGCCAAGTTACTGGCAAGCGCCCGGTGAGCGGTAACAACCGTTCCCACGCAATGAACGCGACCAAACGCCGTTTTCTGCCAAACCTGCACTCACACCGTTTTTGGGTTGAGGCTGAGAAGCGCTTTGTAACTCTGCGCGTATCTGCTAAAGGTATGCGTGTTATTGATAAGAAGGGTATTGAGACGGTCTTGGCCGATCTGCGTGCCCGCGGTGAGAAGTATTAAGGAACTGAATCATGGCTAAAGGTGTTCGCGAGAAGATCAAGCTGGTTTCTTCTGCTGGTACTGGTCACTTCTATACCACTACGAAGAACAAGCGTACTAAGCCGGAAAAATTGGAACTGAAGAAATTCGATCCAGTTGTCCGTCAACACGTGATCTACAAAGAAGCTAAAATTAAATAATTTTAGTGGATTAATAAAACCCGGCTCCGGCCGGGTTTTTTATTGCCTGTTATTCGTGGATAAGTATGCTTTAGCGCTACAAGCAGCTAGCCTGATGTGACTTTTCAATGTTCCGTGGGAGAAATAATGCCTGAATTACCTGAAGTAGAAACCAGCCGCAGGGGCATCGAGCCTTATCTTGCCGGGCATACCATTGTCCATGCCATTGTTCGCAACCCAAGACTGCGCTGGCCGGTTTCTCAAGAAATTCTCGCATTGAGCGATCAGCCGGTGATTAGCGTGCAACGGCGCGCCAAGTATCTGCTTGTTGAACTGAAAACCGGCTGGATCATCATTCACCTCGGTATGTCGGGCAGTTTGCGCATGCTGCGTGAAGAGACAGAAGCAGGCAAGCATGACCACGTCGATTTAGTGATGGATACCGGCTATGTCCTGCGCTACACCGATCCGCGTCGATTTGGCGCCTGGCTGTGGACCGATGACTTAGAAGGCAGCAGCGTGCTGTCGCATCTTGGCCCGGAGCCACTGAGTGAGGATTTCTCCGCTGATTACCTGTTTGAAAAATCGCGCAGCAAAAAGTCGCCTATCAAACCTTGGCTGATGGACAACAAGCTGGTGGTGGGCGTGGGGAATATTTATGCCAGCGAATCGCTGTTCGTGGCGGGGATTTCGCCCGACCGGCCGGTGAATAGCCTCAAGCCAGATGAAGCCGCGCTTCTCGTCGCCACCATTAAAGCCGTGCTGTTGCGCTCCATTGAGCAAGGCGGAACCACGCTGCGGGACTTCTTACAGTCGGACGGCAAGCCAGGATATTTCGCGCAGGAACTTCAGGTTTATGGTCGGGCGGGGGAGCCTTGTCGGGCCTGCGGTACGCCGATCCTGAGTAAAAAACATGCTCAGCGCACCACCTTTTACTGCCCAAAATGCCAGCGATAGGATGAGGAAACTCAGCCCTCAGCAATCTTCTTCAACAGGGCTTTAGTGATATTGTCGGGCAGGAAGGGCTTGATATCACCACCGTGGCGCGCCACCTCTTTCACCAGCGTGGAAGAGATAAACGACCACTCTTTCGACGGCATCATGAACACGCTTTCCAGCGTTGGCATCAGATGCCGGTTCATATTGGCCAGCTGCATCTCATACTCAAAATCCGACACAGCGCGCAGTCCACGGACCAGCACGGTCGCATTGTGGTTTTTGGCGAACGTCGCCATCAAGTCACCAAATCCAATCACTTCGACATTGCTCAGGTGCGAGGTTGCCGCCGTTGCCAACGCCACGCGCTCATCCAGACTGAACATCGGTTTTTTACTCGGGCTGGCTGCAATCGCTAAAATCACGTGATCAAACATCAGCGCGGCGCGGGTGACTAAGTCCAGATGGCCATTAGTCATGGGGTCGAATGTGCCTGGATAAATTGCCTTAGTGCTCATAATGGCTCACTTCTGCAGTTGATGGCTTAGCGCCCACAGGGCCGCATATTTGTTGAACGTGTATTGTGCGTTGACGCCCGCCAGAATGAAACCCTGCTTTCCGTCGAGGAATCCAGCTCGCAAAATCCATGTTTTAAAGAATGCGCCCAAGGTATGACTAATAATCGAGAAGAAGCCACAGCGACGGCCCTGCTGATGGCGCTGGTTAGCCCAGGCTTGAGCATAGTTCATCTGTTTGCGTTGGAAAGAGAAGAAGTCGCGGCAGGTCAGATGCAGCAGGTCGCCTTTTAACGACACAACCTTGGCGCTGCCGGTGTTCAGCGACTCATGCACTAGATCGTCGTTGTAGCGGAAATCAGCCGCGCTGTATAAACGGTTTACGCGATCCGGGTACCATCCGCTGTGACGCATATAGCGGCCAAGGAACAGATTGAGGCGGCCCAGACTGTAGACTGTATCAGTGGGAAAATCTTGCAGAACGGATTCGATAGATTGACGCAGCTCTGGCGTGACGCGCTCGTCGGCATCGATCATCAAAATGACCTCGCCGGTGGCGTAGCTTTGCGCCAGTTGCCGCTGTTTACCAAAGCCTTGCCAGTCAACGTTTTGGTAAAATTTGGCACCTAACTGCTCGGCGACTTGTTGGGTGGCGTCGGTACTGCCTGAGTCCAAAATCACAATCTCATCGGCCCAAGAGACCGAGGCCAGACAATCAGGCAATAAATCGGCTTCATTGCGGGCGATGAGCACCACGGAAAGGCGCTTTCTGTTGGTCATCAGTGGCTCCGTTGAGGCAGGTAAGGCTCCAGCAAGTGCAACAGGCGCTGCAATGCACCTTGGTTTTGGCGCAGAACTTCCACCGCGTGGCGGCCGTAGTACAGGCGATAGTCTTCGTCAGTCAGCAAGGTTGAGATCTCTTTCACCAACGACGCGGTATCGGTGACGGTGATCAGCCCGTCGGCTTGAGTCAGCTTGGCACAGATATCTTTGAAGTTGAACGTGTGCGGCCCCATCAACACCGGAATAGCGTGGGCGGCAGCTTCAAGAGGGTTGTGGCCCCCGCGTTCGACCAGGCTTCCGCCAACAAATGCCAAATCGGCAATGCCGTACAGCAGCATCAATTCGCCCATGGTGTCGCCAATAACTACCTGCGTGGACGCGGCGGGTACTTCGCCCGTGCTGCGCTGAGTGAAGGTCAAACCGGCTTTTTGCGTCAGTTCGCGCGCGGTGGCGAAACGTTCTGGGTGGCGCGGAACCAGAATCAGCAGCAGGTTAGGGAAGGTTTTCAGCAGCTCTTTATGGGCTTCTAACAGTAAGGTTTCTTCCCCGTCGTGGGTGCTGGTGGCAATCCACACTTTGCGGCGCGAAGCCCATTGGCTGCGCAAAGCAATGGCTTTTGCGGCCAGCTCAGGCGTCACGGAAATATCAAACTTCAGGCTACCGGTCACCGCCAATTGGCTGCGTTTCAAGCCAAGTGACAGGAAGCGAGTACCGTCTTCTTCATTCTGCGCGGCAATCAGGGTGATTTTTTGCATGATATTGCGGATAAACTCGCCCAACTTTTTGTAGCCGTTGCCAGAGCGTTCTGACAGGCGAGCGTTGGCGATCACCAGCGGGATTTGTCGCGAGTGCAGGGCGCGGATCAGGTTCGGCCACAGTTCGGTCTCCATGATAATCACCAGCTTCGGGTTAACTTCGTTCAGAAAACGGTTAACGGAGCCAGCGAGATCATAGGGAAGATAAACATGGTGTACGTCTTTACCAAAAGCAGATTGGACGCGCTCGGAACCTGTCGGCGTCATCGTGGTCACAGTAATCGGTAAAGAGGGGTAGCGGTGGCGCAAAGCGCGTACCAAAGGGATTGCCGCCAGCGTTTCACCGACCGAGACGGAATGCAGCATGATACCGCCTGGAGCGACCTTGCCTTTGCAGAAGCCATAGCGTTCAGCCCAGCGTTTACGGTAAGCCGGAGATTTACGGCTACGTAAAAGCAAACGGATCCAGATAAGGGGCTGAATAAGGTAAACTAATACCTGATATAAACGCAGTAACATGCTTTAAATTTCATTTATATGGGGTATCGGAATAGTATCATACCTCAGTAGGAAAGGCGCTAACCTTGCGTGGTTTCCACCGCGGGAAAGGGGGGCAATGTTGACATCGCTAACGAGAGTAGAATGAAAAATATACTAATTATTCGGCGGGATAATATAGGTGATTTAGTCTGTACAACGCCGTTAATTGAAGGGGTAAAAAAAGCCTATCCCAATGCTAACGTTTATTTATTGATTAACTCAGTTAGTCAAGATGTCATTAAGAACAATCCTTTTATTTACCGCACCTATATTTATAAAAAAGCCAAACACAGAGCCAAAAATCAAACGGCTTTAGGCGTTTATTTAGAGCGCGCGAAAATTATCCTCAAACTTAGATCTATCCGTTTCGATGCTGCGATTCTCGCCAACCCTACCCCCTGTAAATACAGCCTTCGTATGGCAAAACTTGCTGGCGTAAAAAATATTATTGGGGCGGATTCCGGCGGGAAAGGTCTTACCAAAGCTTTCACTGAATCCGATTTTACCGGTAAACATCAGGTCGAGAAAACCTTTAGCTACCTAAGTGCAATCACTAATAAAAACATTAGCATACCTAAAGTAAATGTCTTCCCTGAGGAGCATGAACTCGCCGATGCACAGAAGAAATGTGCCTCATTATTGCCTCAGGCGAAGAGGGTTTATGGTGTCCATATCAGCAGCCGCAGCCCTAAAAGACGTTGGTCACCCGAGAACTACGCCGAGATTATTCATCGCCTCACGGCGCACAAAGACGCTGGCGTACTCATTTTCTGGTCACCTCAGGGGACGCTATCCCCTGATGATATTGGTGATCGGGTGCGTGCTGATCGCTTGATGGAGTTATGCGCTGGCCGACAAGTTGCGCTGTATCCTACAAGTTCAATCCGCGAGCTTATTGGCGGCTTTGCACAGTGTGAAACCATTCTGTGTAGTGATGGCGGGCAAATGCATTTAGCGTCAGCATTACATAAAAATCTGGTAGTGCTGTTTGGCGATACCGATATTGATGCCTGGCACCCTTGGTCCGGTAAATATCAAATTTTACAGACCCCTTCGGGCGAATGTATGGATGTTAGCGTCGAAGATGTTTGGCAATCATTTATTGCCGTCGAAAAATAAAATGAGGCGGGCTTCCCCGCCTCGCTTTATTTGTTCACTAAAGATTTATATTTTCCGCAAATATACTCAATGCCATACACATCTAGCTTTTCTTTATGAATTTCGGGAGGGTTGTTATAAACCTCCAGAATCTTTTGGCTCAGTGATTCTGCATTGACTTCTGCCAATCCTCTCTCCATTCCCGTTTTTTCGAGGATCTCGACCGGGCCGCCAGGGCATGCCGTGCTGACCACCGGAGTGCCGCAAATTAAGGATTCAACCAGAACGTTACCAAAGCCTTCACTGTCAGAACTCAAAATGAGCTGCTGGGCGTGTTTAATGTAGGAGAAGGGGTTGGACTTAAATCCGGCAAAAATCACGCGATCGGCGATATTAAGATGCGTGGCTAATTTTTTGATTTTATTAGTGTAATCTTCACTTCCTGTGCCGATGAGCATCAAAGGCGTTTGCAGATTGGTCTGCGCGTAGGCTTCTAATAAGCGATCGTGCCTTTTTTGTACATGGAAGCGACCCACGTGAACCAAATAATCTTGACCCGCCATCTCGCAAGGTTCGTCGGCTAATGACTCGATTTCTTCGATATTAAAAGGATTATTAATCACTTCCAACTTTCTGATGGTGGCCTGAATATTATTCTTTAAATCAAAACCCACGGCCTCAGAAACGGTAACCACATTTTTATTATTATAAACTGCCGCCATTTTGCGACGCTTATTCCAACGATCGAATCCTTTTCTATGGCCGAGGTAGGTGGTCGAGAGAATGCCGTGAATACAGAACCAAAGTCGGTCGGAGCTATAAATATGGCTCTTCATCACGATGCGATCGGTTTTGTGCAGATTGGATAAAATTAAATCAAACTTCCCTTTCTCTTGTTCGCACTCATTAATGGCTTGATCTAACTGCTTAGCGCGACGCGAAAGTTCGGTCAATTTTCTCCATGGCGAACGGGAATTATCCGCCACGACTTTGTAAGTCACGTTTTCAGGGATCGGATATTGGCACACATCGCGCAGCGAAATCAGCGTCACGTCGGTGTCTGCCGACTGTAAACCCTTACAGAGCGTCAATACGACTTTCTCCGCGCCGCCGCCGGGCAACCCATCAATAATGATTAAAACTCGCATGGTTAATCCAGTATTTTTGTATAGAGGTCAAGGAGTTGCCCTGAAAGGCGGGCAGGCGTTTCTTCTATAATTCTTGCGCGGGCGGCGGCGGCCATGTCGGAGCCTAGAGCCACGACAGGCAGTTCGCGGATGGATTCTGCCAGCGATGCGATATCCAGCGCATCAAAAACAAAGCCATTTACACCCTGTTGAATGAATTCCGCGCCGCCACAGGTCTGGCTGGTGATCACCGGCAGCCCGCAGGACATGGCTTCCAGAATCACGTTAGGGAAGGGGTCATATAGCGTAGGCAGCAGCAACGCGTCGGCCGCCTGATAAAAAGGCAAAGTCTGCTTTTGCACGCCCATAAAGCGAATTCTCTGCTCGCAGCCCAAAGACTGCGCCAGTCCGCGATAGCGTTTTTCATCTTTATCCTGCCCCACGACCAGCAAAATGCTGTTCGTTGCCGCGACGGCGCGAATGGCGGCCTCAAGCCCCTTGCGTTCAAAACCTGAGCCAACAAAGATCAGGCAGTGCGCCTGTTGGGGAATGTTGAACTGCTGGCGCAGCTGATGACGCAGCGCCTCAGTCGCCGGCAGGAACTTCTGATTATTGATCGCATTATAAATGACGGTGATTTTCTCATCAGGCAGACCGAAGTCGGCCATGATTTCATTTTTAATCATTTGCGCGTTACAAATCACCGACTTCAGCTCCGGCGCTGCGTACATCTCTCGCTCGGCGCGCATCACATAACTGTGGAATCTGTCAGTGAGCAGGCGTTTACCGCGCCATGCTGGCAGCAGGCGGCTACGCTGCAACAGCCAGCGGCGATGCACCCCATCCCCTGCGCGATAAATATCGCAGCCGGGAATGCGCTCATGGCTTTGGACTATATCGAATTTCTCCTGCTGCCAGATTTTGCGCGCGGCGTTGGCAAAACCGCGCTCGCGGCTGACGCGGCCCCATTTCATTGGGTCGCAAAGATGGATATGCCAGTTCGGGTTGACGTCGCCCTGCCATTCGCGAGTGATGACGCTTAAGTCGAGGTCTTGATCCTCAAGGGCCTCAAGAGCGCGGGAAACAAAGCGCTCGGCGCCGCCGTCTGGGCGATATTTTTGGCGAACTAACGCCAGTCGAAAATGCTTCATAGGAGTCGCTTTCTCGCTGCGTCGATAACCCTTTGCGTCGGAATGGCGTCAAGGTATCGCTCGGAAGTATGGGTATCGATATCATCCGGGTCCGGCAGTTCGCAGAAATCCCCTGCCCAGATAACCTCGCCTTTTGCCTGCCATGGCGACCAGAAAACGCGCTTTGATGGGCCAAACAGCGCCACCAGTGGCGTTTGCAGGGCGGCGGCCATGTGCATTGGGACGGAGTCCACCCCAATAAATAGGCTAGCTTTATCAATCAGCGCGGCCAGCTGGCGTAATGACAACTGGCCGGCAAGGGAAACCACCCCGCCTTTTGGACTGAGAGCCAGAATGCGGTCGATCATTTGTAGCTCGTTTTCCGCCGGGCCGCTGGTTAAAACGATGGTTTTACCCTCACCGTGCAGGGCGGTGATCGTCTCGGCCATTTTTTCATCAGTCCAGCATTTGAAGAACCAGCGCGAAGTGGGCTGAATCACCACAAAATCACCATTAACCTGCTGTTTCTCCAATAATTTTGCGACATAGGCAGCATCCTCTTGGGAATAGCTCATGGTCACGCGCGTATCGACCGAAGAGAGTTGCAAAGGGGCTAGAATGGAAAGGTTCTGCTCAACGGTATGCAGTTGATGGTGATTGGACACATCGACTAAATGTGTGTGGCAAAACTGCCATAACTTGCCTTTGCGTTTAGGCAGGTGGAAGCCCAATCGGACAGGCGCACCCGTGAGCTTCGCCACCAACGCACTGCGCCATTGGTCGGCAAGATTAACCACTAAATCATATTTACGTGCGGTCAACTGCTTGATAAGGCGCGATTCATGACGCAGGTGAGCGAGGGTTCCCTGCTTTTTCCAGGTACGGTCGATGGTAAACAGATTTGTTAAATCGGGTTCGCTTGCCAACATATCCCGGGTTTCGAGGTACATCAGCATGTCAATTTCAGCTTCAGGATAGTGTTGTTTCAGCGTACTGATGACCGGCGTCGTCAGTAACATGTCGCCATGATGACGCAGTTTGATGATCAGAATACGCCGCGGTGGCGCGAATTGCTTAATCGGTTGGGCATTTGCCATCATTCATCACTATCTATGAAATCAAAGCTTGATTCTAAAGGACGCTGGAGGATGTTGCCATACTTCCACGCCTTTCTTGCCTTGCTGGGGAAAATACCAAAGAATAAGCAACAAAAAGTGCAGAGCGTTGTCCAAATCGACTCATGGACACACTACATTATGTATTATTCCGTGCGAATGGGTCATTTGGCCCCAACAGTTTTCATCAGGCATGTTTTATGACAAAACCCGCATTTATCATCACGATTGACACCGAAGGCGACAATCTTTGGCAAAATCATGAGCATATTCTCACGAAGAACACGCATTTTTTGCCGCGTTTTCAGGCATTGTGTGAGCGTTATGGCTTCAAGCCGGTCTACCTCACCAATTATGAAATGGCGAAAGATGCCGAGTACGTGGAGTTTGCTCGTGACGTGATTGCCCGTGGTCAGGGCGAAGTGGGTATGCATCTTCATGCCTGGAACAGCCCACCTATCTCTCCGCTGACGGATGATGACTGGCGTCATAAGCCTTATCTTATCGAATTCCCTCGTGAAGAAATCCGAGCGAAAGTCGAGTATATGACGCGGTTGCTGGAAGATGCATTCGAGACAAAAATGCTGAGTCACCGCGCGGGTCGCTGGGCGATGAATGAGTATTATGCTTCATTGCTGCTGGAATTCGGTTATCAGGTCGATTGTTCGGTCACGCCGAAGGTGAACTGGCAGACTTCGCCTGGCGCGCCCGAGGGCAAAGGCGGGACGGACTATCGCCATTTTCCATCTCATTCCTATTTTATCGATCCGGAAAATATTGCCCAATCAGGCCAGTCAACGCTGCTCGAAGTCCCAATGAGTATCCAGTATAAATATCCACATTGGATTAATGGCTTAAAGCAGGGCATTAACGCACTGCGCGGCAAGAAGCGTCCTGATTCTGTGCATTGGCTGCGCCCTTCGGGCGGCAATGCCGAAAACATGAAGCGGGTTGCTGCCAAAAGTCTGCAGCAGGGCCACGATTTTGTTGAGTTTATGCTCCATTCCTCTGAATTTATGCCCGGCGGCAGCCCGACGTTTAAGACGCCAGAGGATATTGAGATCTTGTATCAGGATTTAGAAAGTTTGTTTGAATGGCTTAAGGAACGTACCCAAGGTATGACGCTGGCAGAATATTATCAGACGAAAGTGAATCAAGATGTCTAAAAAGTGGAAAGTAAAGTTAACCAATTGGTTCTTGCGTCGTTACGTTCCAAGAAAAGGTAGATTGCTCGATAAATCTACCCTGAATGCACAAACGCATTTCGACAGCATTGTGATTTATTCTACGACGGCACTGGGTGATTTTATGTTTAACACCCCAGCAATTCGTGAAGTTAGACAGCGTTATCCGAACGCTTATATCACCCTGGTTGCTCATAAAAAAAATCAGCAACTGGTGGAAAATGGCATTCATTACGATCGCGTTGTTTATTGGGATAACAAGATTAAATCATTGCCTGTTCTAGTTAAGTCACTGAAAGAACATCAGCCTGACCTGGCTTTGATTCTCCATTCTCATCTGCCTTATGATGTCATTAGCGCCGTCATGGCGGGCGTTAAATATATAATTAGAGATAATTATATGAATGGTATTAGCGGGCTCGAAGAGTGGCTTTCAAATTATGTATTTTATTATTACGGTCACTTCGTACGTAGAAAAATGGAACTCGTCAGTGTACTGGGGTGCGATCCGAATGCTGTCGCAATGGAAATTCCCTCGCCTTATCAGCCCGGAATAAAAGATCCCGACGCGACGGTCATTGGTATGCAAATTGGCGCTTCCACTGAGTCGCGTTGCTGGCCGATAGCTCATTTCGCTAAGCTGATTGATATGATTGCTCAGCGTCACTCGGCGGTCAAAATAGTACTGATTGGCGGGGGCACTGACACAGCTCGCGGTGAAGAACTGCTTCGCCAGCTTTCTGATAAAAATAAAGAAATCGTGACTAATCAAATTGGGAAGACTGACTTACAGCAGCTGATCACTTTGATTGATGGTTTTGATGTTTTAGTCACCGGCGATACCGGCCCATTGCATCTTGCCGTGGGTGTGAAGACCAAAACCATCAGCCTGTTTGTTACCGCAGATTCAAGATCTACTGGTCCTATCCAGGATACTGAGTTGCATCGGATCATTCAGGTATCACGGACCGGCTACACCATAGATTTGGAAGAAATTAGCCCTATGGGGGTTATTCAGCCTGAGCGAGTCTATGCTGAACTGGTTTCACACGTTGGGCTAAAAAATAAACAGTGAGAGCAATTATCGTCTAAGTCTTACGTGATAATTTATTTTCGAGATGAAAGTATCCATGAATGGATACTTCATCTGGTAATATTTCTTTTTAGAAAGAGATGTGTTTTTGCATAGCTCGGCAGCGAGTTTGAAAAGCGCGATATTTTCAGGCGTATAATAGTAATAACCATATACTTTCTTAGTCATTTTTTTTGCTTCAATAAAGCAATTTTCAATCATTGGCGCGACAATCTCCGCAACTTTATCGCGATTTGGACATGTTTGGATATATGCAAGCATCTTACTCATCGCGAATAAGATATCATCAATGTCTTTGGCTTGAATATTTCTCGTAATACCTGAGTTATTGACCCGATAGTAATAAAGTACTTTGTCTATATGAGCAATTTTCTTGGTTTTAAAATATTGGAAGGGCGTGAAAATCACGTCTTCGTAACGACAGCCATTCTCAAAACTCTCTCCATTGAGTATTTCCCTGCGGAAGATCCTGCTCCACAGATGCCAGTTTGAACGCTCAAATACCGGCTTTAAGTAATAACTTTCGGGCTGCAAGCAGTCATAGGGTATACAGCGATGTGTTTCATCTGAAACACCCGGTGGCACGGTGTCGGTGAATTGCAGGAAGTTGAAATCGATAATATCAAACTCACCTTGATGTAAATAAGGTGCTAGCGTCGCATAGTAATCCGGGCTCAGAATATCATCGCCATCCAAAAAGGTGATATAGGTGCCTTTTGCATGATGTAAACCTACATTTCGCGTCGCCGCAATGCCTTGATTTTCGTGGCTGATGAAAGAGAAGTTAGAGGCCTTCAGCGTCTGAAGGAGACGATCCACTAAAGTCTTAGAGTTATCTGTAGACCCATCATCAATTATAACAACCTCAACATCGTCATTGATTTGAGAAAACAAGGATCGTAATGCATCTACAATGAAGTTTTCATTATTGTAAAAAGGAACGATAACTGATAACAATGGTTGCTTAGACAACGACATTTTTCTCATTTTCCCGAAGCTGCGACTGTTTTTTTATCGCCGTATTACCAATTAATACACTCAAAATTGTCGCAAGTCCAAAGATTGCAGCTGCTTCGGAGCTAAAGAACAGTACATCACTTAAACCGTAGGTCATCATGGCTAATGTTATCGCCAAGAGAGCGGCATTTTTTTGTACTCTAAACGCAAGGATTAACAACGCTATATACAGCGCTAATAAGAGAATCACCCCCCAAACGCCACGAAGAGAGTAGTTATCAATAATCTCATTATGCAGGTGAATAGTTACATAGGGTACGGCATCTGCTAATTCGGGGTCTTTAAGTGCTATCGCGGCGATATCCTTACCGCGTTGTTCAGCCGATTGGCCAAGTAAATGTTTATTACCGGTAATAATTCCCGCTTTCAACATCGCGATCCGATCCCCCACTGAGTTTTCACGCGTCGAGATCGATTGTTGAGCTATATCTGCTCTAAATGCTGCTATTCTTTTTTCAATAACATCTTTAAGAAAGTAAGAGCTTAAGGCTATCAGTACAACCACGGCTATGCCGTAAGTGTATTTCTGTTTCGTCGAGACGTTTCTAGAAAAGGTGAACATCAATACACTGACTACTGGGAAAACAAGTATTGCTGCGCGTGTCTCTGTATGAATAATTGAAACGAAGCTAATTAAGAAGCCCAAAGAAAAGAAGATGGCATTGAATTTGTTTTTAAGCTGAAGTAGGGAATAGAGCATTAAAATATTAATGGCCGTTATTATATAAGCTGCAACGGTTGCTCTATCAAAATTTAACTCAATACGTAAAGAGGTAGCATGCATCGACTGGTATATAGCGTAACCGTTTACAGCGATGCCCAAGGTGATAAGTGCTGGAATAAGCCAGTTTTTTACTTTTAACTGCTCATTAAGTGCAATGAGTAATATAAATCCTGTTGCAATTAATATTTTCCCAGTTACAAAATATGCCCGATAGAGGTCAATGTATTCGTCAGGTTTTTTGAAAGCTTCAACCCAAAAAAGGTTGGCAAGTCCTAGCACCACAAAGGACAGAGGGGCTAATAATAAACACTTTTGACGAGTGTAGTATTTGAAGTTAAAAATAAGCGCAATAAAAGCAATGTAGCTGGTGATAAACAAAATGTTGCGGCCGTTGCCCCAGTCAAATGAAACAGTACAAATGCTGAGCAGGCATCCAAAATATATCGCGTAACTAAAAATTGGATGAGGCGTTTCTCTTCTGATCATCTATTTATATTCCAAATAGCCTATTCTTCGGCAACGTAACGAGCGAGGATAGCTTCAAACTGTTTTTTGAAGGCGCTGTAATCTAAAGATTGCGTTGTGAACCTGTGCGCGTTTTCTCGTAATTTTTGATAGTTAGGTTCTTGAATCATTTGTTCAAACGCATCTGCACACTCTAAATGACAAAGCAGTTTTGGTGTAACTAATTTATCTTCAAGCGGATCATAAACCTCATAAGGGAAATCAACTTTAATCCCCGTCAGTTTTTGGTGCTCTGCAACGCTGACTTTAGGGACTAATCCCAGCCCACACTCTTTATCTTTCACAGCCTCGGGCTGCCCATCCACAAAGGGAAAAATAACCGGCACGCTAAAATAGAGCGCCTCAACGCAGGAGAGACCAAATGGCTCGGTCACCGGCGTGCTCATGTAGACATCGGTGCGATTGAAGAATTCACTCACATTGTCCTGAAAACCGCTAAAGGTAACGTGATTTTTCAACTCAAGCCTTTCAGTCAACTCTTCCAGCAATTGCCGGTCTGGACCTTTACCGGCAATCTCCAGTTTCACCTTGTGACCACGGTTGAGCAACTCGCGCATCATGAGAAGCGAGACGCTGATTCCTTTTAGTGTGACCAATCTTGAGGCAGTACCAATCCGAACAGTCTCAGGCAGCGTTTTGGCTTCGTAATGTACGCCGGGTGGTGTTTCAATTCTGTTCGGTACCACTTCACATGCAATCGGCAAGTTGAATCGTAGCTCCATCACGCGTTTCGAGGCCCATGAGGCAGACATCACGCCATCTAACATAGCGAAGAAGCCCAAGGTTTTGCTGTTTTTGGGATAGCGCCACGAACAGCCATGATCGTAATAAATGAACTTTCCGCGTTTCGGTTTTGCGGCAAGTACTGGCACTAAGTCCCATACGACAATCACATCAGCATTGGCTTTTTCGATTTTATGTTTAAGTACAAACTTTCGCAAAAACTGAGGGTAACGCGTTGAGAAGCCGTTGAATATCCGGTTGGCATATGACACTTTTTTTCCGGCCAGCTTTTTCTCTATTTCGCTGCCTACCTGACTGTTTATACAAAGAATCTCATTAATGTTGTCAGGATCATTATTAATGTATTGAAGGAAAAGGCGTTCAACGCCTCCCATCTTTTCCAAATTAATAACATGCAGCTTCTTCATTAGCGTTGCCCACCTAAAGCTTCAAATACCCTCGCCGCCGAAATAGACGACATGTCCTTGTCTTCCGCAGTTAAAGACTGCTGATTCTTGCCATAACCGCCAATCAATCCTGGGTCGGTCGGGCCATAAATCGTAATGTTAGGCCTATCGAGGGCCGCGGTGAGGTGGCTCAAGCCGGTATCTACTGACACCACGGCTTTCGCGCCGGCCAGCACGCTGGCGACCTGTTCGAGACTCATCTTCGGCAGTACCACGACGTGCTCGAAACCCTCCGCCAGACGGCAAGCGCGCTGATGTTCGTGCTCCGCGCCCCAAGGCAGTTTAATCACAATGTCCTGATTGCTGAATAAACCAATCAGCTCGCGCCAGTGACTTTCAGGCCAGTGCTTATCGGCTCGCGTGGTGGCGTGAAGGAAAACCAGATAGCGGTTGGCATCGGCAGGCGGGTTTGCCAAAAAGCGTGCAGCGATAGCGTAATCGCCCTGAGTCTCTGGCTTCTCATAGCCAAGGCTTTTGGCGAACAGCTCGCGCGTACGCTCGACGGCGTGCTGCTGCTTGCTTATCTCGTGGCGTTGGTTGAAAAACCAGCTGGCGAAAGGCTCGCGGGCGCTTTTGGCGTCTTGCCCATGTTTACGGCCCTTGGCGACGCGGGTGATCAGCGCCGCGCTCTTGATTAAGCCCTGTGCGTCAATCACCGCATCATAGGTGCGCGATTGCAGTTCTCTTTTGAAATCACAGCGTTGCTGACGCGTTTCCGAGCCAAACCAGTTTTTTCTCCAGCGACGAATGGCCACCGGGATAACGCGATCGACAGCCGGGTGCCAGCTAGGAATTTGTGCAAACCCTTCTTCCACCACCCAATCGAATGAGATACCCGGAATGGCGTTCATCGCATCAGTTAACGCAGGAAGGGTGTGCAGGACGTCGCCCATTGATGATGTTTTGACAATCAGTACCCGCATTACAAATCCTTTCCTGAAACCAATAGCTGCGACAACTCTTGATATACCTGCTCGGGTTGAATGTCGATCAGACTTTGATGATAACCCTGCTCGGCATCCCCTTTACGCACCTTGTGATAGCCGGTGATCAGGCGAATCACTTTGGCATGCTGGCTGAGCGGCGGGGTGAAGTCAGGGCTGCTCGGGCCATAGAGTGCGACCATCGGCTTGTTCAGCGCGGCTGCGACGTGCATCAGGCCTGAGTCATTGCTGACTACTGCCTGACAGGCGGCAATCAGCACTACGGCCTGATCGAGCGAGGTTTTCCCCGCCAGATTGAGGCACAGCGCCTGCGCGGAATCCGTCAGCGCAGCGCGAATATCTTCACCCGCCGGATGGTCTTTTGCCGAGCCAAAAAGCACCACTTGATAGCCATCGGCAATCAACTTTTCGGCCAATGCGGCGTAGTGGTAGTGCGGCCAGCGTTTCGCCGGGCCAAACTCGGCGCCGGGGCAGAAGCCAATCACCGGCCTTGCAGCAGACAGCGCGAAGGCCTGGCTGACGTTGGCGACTTCGGTCTCCGTGACGCGTAACTGCGGCCACAGCAGAGGCTGAGGCAGGTCGGCCGCAGAGTGAATCTGCTTGGCGTCATAGGCCAGCGCCACGTAGCGCTGAACCATCAAGGGAAAAGCGGGCTTATCCAGTACGCGAATATCATTGAGCAGGCCGTAGCGCATCTCGCCTCGCCAGCCGGTTCTTTGCGGAACCTTGGCGAAGAAGGGCACCAGTGCGGACTTGAAGGAGTTAGGCAGAACGAAGGCGCGCTGGTAGTGATTTTCACGCAGGGCAACGCCCAAACGCCGACGCTCACCCAGTTCCAGTGCCCCGTGCCCTAGAGGCATCGGCAGGGCGCGGCTAACTTCTGGCATTCTGTCGAGCAGCGGACGGCACCAGGCCGGTGCCATCACGTCGATTTCTGCCGCTGGCTCAATGGCCTTGATGGTGCGGTAAAGACTTTGCGACATCATCATGTCGCCCACCCAAGAAGGGCCAATGACCAGCATTTTCATTACTTACACATTCCTTAACTCAACACTGAGTATCAGACCGCGCGGTTAAGCCACGTCATGTATTCAGCCACGCCTTCGGCAACGGTTTTGAACGGTTTGTCATAACCCGCGGCGCGCAATGCAGACATATCAGCCTGAGTGAAAGACTGGTAGCGGCCTTTCAGTTTTTCAGGGAATGGAATGGTTTCAATTTGGCCTTTCTGGTGATGTTCGATCACGGCTTCCGCCACGGCCTGGAAGGACTCTGAACGGCCGGTCCCGCAGTTGAATATGCCGGAAACGCCATTCTGCCAGAACCACAGGTTCACTGCGGCGACGTCACCCACGTAGATGAAGTCACGTTTGAAATCTTCACTGCCAGCGAACAGTTTTGGATTCTCGCCCGCGTTGATCTGGTTGTTCAGATGGTAAGCCACGCTGGCCATGCTGCCTTTGTGGCCTTCGCGCGGCCCATAGACGTTGAAGTAACGGAAACCACAAATCTGTGACTGGGCGTGCGGCAGAATTTCACGCACATATTGGTCGAACAGGAATTTGGAGTAGCCATAGACGTTCAGCGGCTGTTCGTATTTACGGTCTTCCACAAAGCTGGTGCTCTGGCTGCCGTAGGTGGCCGCAGAAGAGGCGTAGAGGAACGGAATTTCGCGCTCAAGGCAGAAGTGCAGCAGGTCTTTGGAGTACTGATAGTTGTTATCCATCATGTACTTGCCATCCCACTCGGTGGTGGATGAGCAGGCACCTTCATGGAAAATTGCGTCGATATCACCAAGGTCATCCCCGGCAACGATGCTGGCGATGAAGTCTTCTTTGTCGCAATAATCAGCAATATCGAGGTCAACCAGATTGACGAACTTGGTGCCGTCTTTCAGGTTATCGACCACTAAAATATCGCGATATCCCATATCATTAAGCGATTTAATAATGTTGCTGCCGATAAAACCAGCGCCGCCAGTGACGATTATCATGAGACTCACCTTTAATCATTTAGAAAACCGCGCACCATGCGCGGTCTATTCAGTTGGCAATATCATAACACTTCATTATGTCAGTCACATTCGGAAGCTATCTGATTCGTTGGATTCTAGTGCATCAGGGCTTAAGGCGTGAACTATGCTACAAAATAAAGAAATTCTGACAGCTTCACTCGTTATTCGTTAGCCGGATTAGTAATGTGTCTGACGAATGAGTCATTTTCAGGAGATAACGTTATGTCCGCTTCGTTTTACCGCCAACTGGAAGAAGAACTTGATCAGGCGCGTGCCGATGGTCTGTTCAAGGAAGAGCGAATTTTGACCTCAGCACAGCAGGCGGAAATTACCGTTGCTGGTGGTGAACCGGTCATCAATTTCTGTGCTAACAACTACCTTGGACTCGCCAACCACCCTGAGCTTATCGCCGCCGCCAAGGCCGGTTTAGACAGCCACGGTTTCGGTATGGCCTCGGTACGCTTTATCTGCGGCACCCAAGATGCCCATAAAGAGCTGGAAAGTCGCTTGGCCGACTTCCTCTGCATGGACGACGCCATTCTCTATTCTTCCTGCTTCGATGCCAACGGCGGCCTGTTCGAAACGCTGCTGGGGCCTGAAGACGCCATTATTTCGGATGCACTGAATCATGCGTCGATCATCGACGGCGTGCGCCTGTGCAAAGCCAAGCGCTATCGCTACGCCAACAACGATTTAGCCGAACTCGAAGCCCGTCTCGAGCAGGCCAAAGCCGAGGGCGCGCGACATATCATGATCGCCACCGACGGCGTATTCTCCATGGATGGCGTGATTGCCAACCTGAACGGGATTTGCGATTTGGCCGAGCGTTTTGACGCGCTGGTGATGGTCGATGACTCCCACGCCGTGGGCTTTGTCGGCGAGCACGGTCGCGGCACCCACGAATATTGCGACGTGATTGGTCGCGTGGACATCATCACCGGCACCCTCGGCAAAGCCATGGGCGGCGCGTCTGGCGGCTACACCGCGGGGCGCAAAGAGGTGATTGACTGGCTGCGCCAGCGCTCGCGCCCGTATCTGTTCTCCAACTCACTGGCACCTTCCATCGTCGCCGCCTCGCTGAAAGTGCTCTCCATGCTGGAACAGGGCAGTGAACTGCGCCAGAAGCTGATGAGCAACGCCCAGCTGTTCCGCGAGAAAATGACCGCCGCCGGTTTCACGCTGGCTGGCGCTGACCACGCGATCATCCCGGTGATGCTGGGCGAAGCGAAGCTGGCGCAAGAGTTTGCGGCGGCCTTGCAGCACGAAGGCATCTACGTCACCGGCTTCTTCTTCCCGGTGGTACCAAAAGGTCAGGCGCGCATTCGCACCCAGATGTCTGCCGCGCACAGCACCGAACAAATCGAAAAGGCGGTGGACGCCTTCACCCGTATTGGTAAAAAGCTTGGCGTGATTGCCTGAGGAACCTACATGAAAGCGTTAGCAAAATTAAAGCGTGAAGAAGGTATCTGGATGACGGATGCGCCAGTGCCTGAGCTTGGCCATAACGATCTGCTGATTAAAATTCGTAAAACCGCCATTTGCGGTACTGACGTGCATATCTATAACTGGGATGAATGGTCGCAGAAGACCATCCCGGTGCCGATGGTGGTCGGCCACGAATATGTCGGCGAAGTGGTCGGCATCGGTCAGGAAGTCAAAGGCTTCAACATTGGCGACCGCGTCTCTGGCGAAGGCCACATCACCTGCGGCCACTGCCGCAACTGTCGCGGTGGACGCACCCATCTTTGCCGCAACACGCAGGGCGTCGGGGTGAACCGTCCGGGGGCCTTTGCCGAGTATCTGGTGCTGCCAGCCTTCAACGCCTTCAAAATTCCAGACAACATCTCTGACGACCTCGCCGCCATCTTCGACCCACTGGGCAACGCTGTGCATACCGCGCTCTCCTTCGATTTGGTCGGCGAAGACGTGCTGATCAGCGGCGCTGGCCCGATAGGTATCATGGCGGCGGCAATCTGTAAGCACGTGGGCGCACGCCACGTGGTCATCACTGATATGAATGAATACCGTCTGGATTTGGCGCGCAAAATGGGCGTGACCCGCGCGGTCAACGTCAAAAATGAGACGCTAGAAGAGGTGATGACCGAGCTGGGTATGACCGAAGGCTTTGATGTCGGTCTGGAAATGTCGGGCGCGCCACCGGCCTTCCGTTCCATGCTCAACGCCATGAACCACGGCGGGCGCATCGCGCTGCTGGGTATTCCGCCTTCCGACATGTCGATTGACTGGAATCAGGTGATTTTCAAAGGTCTGTTTATCAAGGGCATTTACGGCCGCGAGATGTTTGAAACCTGGTACAAGATGGCGGCGCTGATCCAGTCTGGTTTGGATCTCACCCCGCTTATCACTCACCATTTCTCTATCGATGATTTCCAGAAAGGCTTTGACGCCATGCGTTCCGGCCAGTCGGGTAAAGTGATTCTAAACTGGGAGTAAGTTCCAACTGCACCAAAGACAAAGGCCAGCATTTGCTGGCCTTTTGCATTGATAACGCAGAGTGTTTTACGGCTTTTGCGGGCTATTCGGCTTGTCGGCAAACCACGTGTTCCACGTGCGCTCAACAAAGGTGACGGCAGGCAGCTGTGCCACGCTCTCACCAATAACCTTGAACATGGTATCGGCATACACCGGCGCCACAGGTTTCTTGCTGGTACAGAGGCGCGCCCCTTTAAACACCGTTTTCGGCGGCGTGACTTTGGTCGGGCTTTTGCCCGGCGGCGCGCTGCGGGTCGGCTCATTCAGCAGATCGCTTGGACGCACCAACACGATATCAGACGGCAAGTTCGGTAACATTTGCTGCAACACGCGCACCGTGGTCGGGTGCGGGTGGCCGATGGCGATGGCATAGCCATTGCGGCGCGCAAGCTGGATGGCGCGCTCAAACTGTTTGCGGATCTCAGCTTCATTCTGCACATCATCTAAAAAGACGTTTCGCTTGATGACGCGCACCTGAGTCCCGGCGGCGGCCTGCACTGACTTGGTATTGCCGATGGTCATACTGTCGAGGAAAAACAGGCTGTGGGCGTTCATCGCCTGCATCACCTTCTCCATACCCGGCAGGCTGGAGGTCATGGCGCTGCCCATATGGTTGTTGATGCCGACGGCGTAAGGGATGCTCTTAATCGCTTGATCCACAATACGTTTCACCTCTTCGCTGCTCATCGACGGCGTTAAGGTATCTTTTTCCAGCGGCTGTTTACTCAGGGGCGCCATCGGCAGGTGGATCAGGATCTCACGGCCCTGCTGGTGGGCTTTCTCCATCATGATGTGCGAATCGGGCGCATTGGGGAAAATCGCGATGGAGACGGCCTTGGGCATCTGCAACACCTGATTTTCATTCTGTTGGCGGTAACCAAAATCATCAATAAGGATGGCTAATTTCGCTGCCTGAGCCTGACAGGCAAACAGGACGGTGCCGCACAGCGCGGCTAAAACGGACTTTTTATATCGCAATGCTATCTTCCCAACCACGGCTGTGGGTTAACGGCCTGGCCCTGACGACGAATTTCAAAATACAGCGATGGCTGGCCCTGACCTCCGCTGGTACCCACCAGTGCAATGGCTTGACCGGATTTAACCTGATCACCCACGTTCACCAGCGCGCTTTGGTTGTAACCATAAAGGCTCATATCACCTTTACCGTGCTCGATAACCACCACCAGACCGTAGCCCTGCAGCCAGTCGGCCAGCAGAACGCGGCCATCGGCGACGGCTTTGACTTCGCTCCCTTCCCGAGCCGAAATCACGATGCCTTTCCAGCGTAGCTCACCCTGCAGCTGTTCGCCGAATCGGTGCAGAATAGAGCCGCGAACTGGCCAAATATCTTGCCCCGCTGGGCGACCCAGCCCGCCGGTACGCGACACCAGCGCCTGCTCGCCCTGCGTCGGTTTGTAGGTGGAGCCCTTCTTCTTGGCTTGCTGCTCTTTGGCGCGAATAGCCGCGGCCTCTTTGGCCTCTTTCTCTGCGCGAGCGCGGGCGGCGCGCTCGGCGGCGGCAATCTTGTCACGCAGGCGCGTTTCGTTGGCCTTCAGTTCGGACAGGCTCTGCTCGTCTTTTTGCAATGAGCTTTCCAGCGAACTTAGCGTCTGTTTACGCGCTGCGCGGGCCTGTTCGAGCTTTTGCTGCTGGCTCTGCTGCTCGCTCAGTAAGCTTTTCTGCTGGGTCTGTTTGGCTTCCAGCGAGACGCGCTGCGCGGCCAGCGTGGTGCGCGTTTGCTTAAGCTGCTCGATAGACTTCTGACGGGCTTGGTTGAAATAGCCGAAATAGGCCAAAATGCGTTCACTGCGCTCGCTCTCTTCGCCACTCAACAGCAGTTGTAACCCACTGTGCTGACCGACGCGGAAGGCGGCATCCAGCTGTTTCGCCAGAATTTCTTCTTGGCTTTTTTGCTGTTTTTGCAGTTTGTCTATCGAGGCATTTAAATTGGCGATGTCTTTATTGAGGGTGGCGAGGGTCGATTGAGTATCACGTAGCCCACGGCTGGCCGAGGCGATGATCTTTTCCTGCGCCTGAAGCTGATCCTGCAACGAGCTGCGCTGCTGTTTCTGCTGCTTAACGCTTTTCTCTTTTTCGGCGATGCTTTGCTGGAGAGTTTTGAGCTGGTCTTTATTGTCGTCAGCGTGAGCAACAAAAGCAGGAACGAGTAACGAGGCGCAAAGCAAAAATGCGGACGCCGGGCTGCCTGATGTCGTCTTATCATTAATAGAAAGACGATTTTTCATTGCGCTGAAATTGATGAATTTGCTCAAACTTTTTCCTGCTTGCCGACCGTGGATGATAGACAATCTGGCTGTCCTTCAGGTTATCGTACCACTAATCAACAGCCTGATGCACAAACAAAAAAGGCGTACTAGCCGCGCTAATACGCCTTAAAACTGTAGTGCATAACCGACGTCCTTTAAATGGCCGCAATGCTTAAAATGCGGCCCGTTTAGACGTCGTTCAGGACTATTTAACGATAAATAGCGGCTTACCGCTCATTTCCGCTGGGGTTTTCATACCCATCAGCGACAGCATGGTTGGCGCGATATCGGAAAGCTTGCCGCCTTCGACCACCTGCGCGTCTGCGCCGATATAAATCAACGGCACCGGCAGATTGGTGTGCGCGGTGTGCGCCTGCCCTGTTGCCGGGTCGCGCATTTGTTCGGCATTACCGTGATCGGCCGTCACTAGTAGCTGGCCGCCCACCTGTTTCACCGCCTCGACCACTTTGCCAATGCACTCATCCAGCGTTTCCACTGCTTTTACCGCCGCTTCATACACGCCGCTGTGACCCACCATGTCGCCATTTGGATAGTTACAGATGATGGTGTCGTACTTGCCGCTGCCAATGGCGGTGAGCAGTTTGTCGGTCAGTTCCGCCGAGCTCATTTCCGGCTGCAAATCATAAGTTGCGACATTCGGCGACTTAATCAGAATGCGATCTTCACCGGCGAACGGGTCTTCCATGCCGCCGTTGAAGAAGAAGGTGACGTGAGCATATTTCTCCGTTTCGGAGATGCGTAGCTGGGTTTTGTTGTGGGCCATCAGCCACTCGCCCAAGGTGTTTTTCAGTGAAGCGGGTGGATAGGCGCACTCGGCATCGATATCGGCGGCGTATTCCGTCAGCATCACGAAATCGCCGAAGTTAATCACCTTTTCGCGGGTGAAGCCGTCAAAGTCGGGGCTGATAAATGCGCGGGTGATTTCACGCGCACGGTCGGCACGGAAGTTCATGAAAATCATCGCGTCGCCGTCTTCCAGCGCGGCATCGGCTTCGCCCGCGCGGCGCAGCACGGTGGCTTTGACGAACTCATCGTTTTCATCGCGAGCATAGGCGGCTTGCAGGGCTTCCACGGCGTTATCGGCGGTGAACGCGCCTTTGGCCTGCGTCATCAGATCATAAGCTTGCTGCACGCGGTCCCAGCGATTATCGCGGTCCATGGCGTAATAACGGCCAATAATGGAGGCGATACGGCCAGTGCCCAACTGCTGGAATTTTTCGCTAAAGCGCTGGAGTGAGCTTTCGGCGCTGCGTGGCGGGGTGTCGCGACCGTCGAGGAAAGCGTGCAGATAAATGGCTTTTGCGCCGCGACGATGGGCCAGTTCAATCATCGCCATGATGTGGTCTTCGTGGCTGTGAACCCCGCCCGCAGAGAGCAGGCCCATGATGTGCACGGCTTTACCCGCGGCTACGGCGCGGTCGACAGCCCCGGCCAGCACGGCATTTTCGAAGAAATCACCTTCTTTAATTTCTTTATCGAGGCGAGTCAGGTCTTGATAAACGATACGTCCCGCCCCCAGATTGACATGACCGACTTCGGAATTGCCCATTTGGCCGTCGGGCAAGCCAACGTCCAGACCTGAGGCGGCGATCAGCGTGTGCGGGTAAGTCTGCCACAGGCTATCCATCACCGGCGTTTTGGCATTCAGAACGGCGTTGTCTTGTGATTCCTCGCGGTGCCCGTAGCCGTCCAGAATCACCAGTACCATAGGTTTTTTGTTGCTCGACATGTCAAAAGCCTCATTAAAAGAGTAAATGTTGAATAGGCTCGCCGTGGCCCGCAGCACGGGTTTGGCGTGGCTATTCCCACTTTTTGCGAGAGGATTTTACGTCAGAGTGAAAACACAAATAGCCCTGAGAGATCAAAGTTGGGCAATGTATGGATTAACAAGTGGGATAAATGCGTGTTAATTTTCCGAGATATGCCGCAGTTTGTGGCATTAGGAGATGCATACTGGCTGTATTTGCCGCAGCGCGCAGGTATACTCTCAAGCCTTGAATTTTCCCCCAACTGACGGGAGTTGCTACACCCCATGCAAGATATTATGCCGTTCATTAGTGCGCATCCGGTTCTCAGCCTAGCGTGGGTTGCGTTGCTGATTGCAGTAATTGTGACCACCTTTAAGACGCGTTTTTCTAAAGTAAAAGAGATCTCCCGTGGTGAAGCGACCCGCCTGATCAACAAAGAAGACGCCGTTGTGGTTGACGTGCGCGCACGCGAAGAATTCCGTAAAGGCCATATCTCCACGTCTTTAAACGTGTTGAGCGCCGACATTAAGAGCAACAACTTGGGTGAGCTGGTGAAGCATAAAGCACAGCCAGTTATCGTGGTTTGCGCCAACGGCACCTCTTCCCGCGCTGCGGCAGAAGGCTTAGTGAGTGCTGGTTTTGAACAGGTTTATACCCTGAAAGACGGTATCTCTGGCTGGAGCAGCGAAAACCTGCCACTGGCTCGCGGTAAGTAATTGCTTCGAATTACGCAGTAATACATCTACGACACTTGAGGTGGCTACCATGGCTAAAATTGAAATCTATACCAAGGCAACCTGTCCTTATTGCCACCGTGCGAAAGCGTTACTTAACAGCAAGGGCGCGGCTTTTGAAGAAATCGCCATTGATGGCGATGCGGACAAACGTGAAAAGATGATCGCGCGTACTGGCGGTCCTTCTACCGTTCCTCAGATTTTTATCGACGGACAGCACATTGGTGGCTGCGACGATTTACATGCACTTGATGCCAAAGGTGGCCTTGATCCGTTGCTGTGAGCGACATCAGGCAGTTGTGTAATTTAATCAAGTGTTTAAAGGACTATTAACTTAAGGGTACTACTTACATGTCAGAACAAAACAACACCGAGATGGCTTTCCAGATCCAGCGTATCTACACCAAGGATATCTCCTTCGAAGCGCCAAACGCGCCTCAGGTTTTCCAGCAAGACTGGCAGCCAGAAGTTAAACTTGATTTAGATACTGCTTCAAGCCAGCTGGCTGATGAAGTGTATGAAGTGGTACTGCGTGTGACCGTGACTTCTTCACTGGGCGACGACACTGCTTTCCTGTGTGAAGTGCAACAAGGTGGTATCTTCACCATCTCCGGCATTGATGGGAACCAACTGGCACATTGCCTGGGTGCTTACTGCCCGAACATTCTGTTCCCATATGCTCGTGAGTGCATTACCAGCCTGGTTTCTCGCGGTACCTTCCCGCAACTGAATCTGGCACCTGTGAACTTCGACGCGCTGTTCATGAACTACTTGCAACAGCAGGCTGAAGGCGAAGGTGCAGAACCACATCAGGATGCCTGATGAAAACCGTCAATGCTTCAATGACTGTGATCGGTGCCGGCTCATACGGCACCGCTTTAGCCATAACGCTCGCCAGAAATGGCCACAACGTGGTGCTGTGGGGCCATAACGCCGATAACATTCGCACGTTACAGGCTGCTCGCTGCAATCAGGCATTTCTGCCGGACGTTCCTTTCCCTGACAGCCTGGTGCTGGAAACTGACCTCGCCATTGCGCTGGCCGCTAGCCGCAACATTTTGGTGGTAGTGCCGAGCCACGTGTTTGGTGACGTGCTCCAGCAGATTAAACCTCATCTTCGCGCTGACTCTCGTATCGTCTGGGCCACTAAAGGCCTCGAGGCGGAAACGGGCCGTCTGCTGCAAGACGTTGCTCGCGAAATTCTAGGCGATGACATTCCGCTAGCCGTGGTTTCTGGCCCGACCTTTGCCAAAGAGCTGGCAGCCGGCATGCCTACCGCGATAGCGCTGGCCGCCACCGACGCAGAATTTGCTGAAGATCTGCAACAGCTTTTGCACTGCGGTAAGAGTTTCCGTGTCTACAGCAATCCCGATTTCGTCGGCGTGCAGCTTGGCGGCGCCGTGAAGAACGTGATTGCCATTGGTGCCGGGATGTCCGATGGCATCGGCTTTGGTGCCAATGCGCGCACCGCGCTTATCACCCGTGGCTTAGCAGAAATGAGCCGCCTTGGCTCAGCACTTGGTGCTGATCCGTCCACATTTATGGGCATGGCGGGGCTGGGTGATTTGGTGTTAACCTGCACAGACAATCAATCTCGTAATCGGCGTTTTGGCATTATGCTGGGCGAGGGGATGGATGTTCAGGGCGCGCAGGATAAGATTGGTCAGGTGGTCGAAGGCTACCGTAATACCAAAGAAGTCCGTGCGCTGGCACAGCGTTATAACGTTGAAATGCCAATCACTGAGCAAATCTATCAAGTACTGTATTGCCAGAAAGATGCCCGCGAAGCGGCAATCAGCTTGCTGGCTCGTGCCAGTAAAGACGAAAAAAGCAGCCACTGATTGTAAGCCGGGACAGAGCCACTCTATTGGTCACCCGATAGAGCGGCTTTTTATTATCTTATCGAAGCCGTAAGGAACAGTAATGTCGTTAGAAGAGCTGGAACTGGTCTGGAAAAACATTAAATCAGAGGCGAGAGCGCTGGCTGAGTGTGAACCTATGCTGGCGAGCTTTTTTCATGCGACGTTGCTCAAGCATGAAAACCTCGACGGGGCATTAAGCTACATTCTGGCTAACAAGCTGGGCAGCCCGATTATGCCAGCGATTGCCATTCGTGAAGTGGTGGAAGAGGCCTATCGCAATGACGCCCAGATGACGCTGTCCGCCGCGCGCGATATCCTTGCGGTGCATCAGCGCGATGCGGCAGTGGATAAATACTCCACGCCGCTGCTCTATTTGAAAGGTTTTCACGCGCTGCAGGCTTACCGAATTGGTAACTGGCTGTGGAAGCAAGACCGTCAGGCGCTGGCCATCTATTTCCAAAATCAAATTTCCGTCACCTTTGGCGTGGATATCCACCCGGCAGCGCGAATTGGTTGCGGCATCATGCTCGACCACGCGACGGGTATCGTCATTGGTGAAACGGCCGTGGTCGAAAACGACGTCTCAATCTTGCAGTCAGTCACGCTGGGCGGGACAGGCAAGACCTGCGGCGATCGACACCCAAAAATCCGCGAAGGCGTGATGATTGGTGCGGGTGCCAAGATTCTGGGTAATATCGAAGTCGGGGTAGGTGCCAAGATTGGTGCTGGCTCAGTGGTGCTGCAATCCGTTCCAGCACACACCACGGCGGCAGGGGTTCCTGCCCGCATCGTCGGTCGCCCAGAGAGCGAAAGGCCTTCGATGGACATGGATCAGCATTTCAACGGTATTACGCAAGGCTTTGAGTTCGGCGACGGGATCTAAGTCTGGCTATCAATGGCATGTGTTCACATGCCATTTCTGCTTTTACTTCTACTTAAAACACACTCAGCTTTTAATCAGCGCGCCGGGGTAGTCCATTTGGCGCCAGGCTTCGTATACCACCACTGACACCGCATTCGACAAGTTCATGCTGCGGCTCTCTGGCTGCATTGGAATACGGATTTTTTGATTTGCTGGTAGGTTGTCCAGAATCACCGGCGGTAGCCCGCGCGTCTCAGGCCCAAACAGCAAATAATCCCCGGCTTCATAGCTCACCGCGCTGTGCGCTGGCGTGCCTTTAGTCGTGAGGGCAAAAATTCGCTGCGGGTTCTCACTGCTGAGAAAGGCGTCATAGTTAGCATGATGCTTAATGTTGGCGAATTCGTGGTAGTCCAAACCGGCACGGCGCAGCTTTTTGTCATCCCAGCCGAATCCAAGAGGTTCGATGAGATGTAACTGGAAGCCGGTGTTGGCACACAGGCGGATAATGTTGCCCGTATTTGGCGGGATTTCTGGTTCAAAAAGTACGATGTTAAGCATGCGCCCCCCTGTGAGAGGGCGCAGAATAGCAGAATCTTAACGCTGATGCAGCGGTAGCCAGATGATTAGTCGCAAGCCGCCCAACGGGCTATCTTCGGCTTTCACCCAACCACGGTGCTGTTGTACTGCGGTGTCGACAATCGCCAAACCTAACCCCGTGCCGCCGGACTCCCGATCACGCGCCTCATCGGTACGGTAGAACGGACGGAAAATCTGCTCGCGGTCGGCTTCGCTCACGCCCGGACCGTCATCATCCACCGTGATGGTGATGCCTTCACTGTCGCAGGCGAAGTTCAGCGCGATACGGGTATTGGAGTAGCGAAGCGCATTGCGAACGATATTCTCAAGGGCGCTATCCAGCGCCGCCGGATTACCAAACAGCTTCCACGGACCCGGAGGTACAGGGACTTCCAGCGTTTTGCCCATCTGCTCAGCTTCAAACTGGGCATTTTCAATCACGTCGGCCCATAGCTCATTGGCTTTTAGCGTCTCCCTCGCCAGTTCGTTCTTATGCTGACTGCGGGAAAGCACTAACAGGTCGTTGATCATGCTGTCGAGGCGCTGTGCTTCCGTCTCTATACGCTGCAACTCTTTGCCTTCACCGTGACGGCGGCGCATCAGTGCGGTCGCCAGCTGTAGGCGAGTCAGCGGGGTTCTCAGCTCGTGTGAGATATCCGAGATAAGCCGCTGTTGAGCTGTAACCATGCGTTCAAGCGCGCTGACCATCTGATTGAAGCTGGCCCCGGTCGCCAGAAACTCCTGCGGCCCCGCTTCCAGTTCTGGATGCTGCTTGAGATTGCCTCGCGCCACGTCGTCCGCCGCGTTTTTCAACTTACGAGCAGGTTTTGCCAGACTCCACGACAGCCAGAGCAGCAGCGGAGAACTGATTAACATGGTGACAATCAGCAGCAGGAATGGGCGGTCAAACATCAGGTTGATGAAGTCCCACTGCGGGCTGCTGGCCGGGCGAATCAGGTAAAGTTGATAATTGTCTTCACCATCGCGAACGGAAAAAGGCCCGACCATTTCAAGACGGCCATACTTTTTCTTTTTCGGACGATCTGAGTTATCTGACTGCCCGATGAAGTTACGCACCACCTGCATTTCATTGCGCTGCGCACCAATGACACGGCCTTCGCTGGTCACCAGCAACAGGCGCTGGCCCGGCGGAGCCCACTTTTCGATAGCGCGGAACAGCCGACGCCACCACATCAGGTCATTCGCCGGGTCGCCTGCCAGCTCGGCTTCGACATGCTGTTCAATCATCAGGCCTTGCCGCTGTTCACTATCGAGCAGCGGTGTAAGTTGGCGTGAATCAAGCTTGGGCACCATTAAAACCAGCATCAAAACTAAGGCAACGGTAAACCAGAAAATCGCAAAAATGCGTGCCGTTAGGCTGTTGATCATGTAGCGGATACCATCAAATAGCCGCGTCCGCGCAGCGTTTTAAACCAAGGATGGCCATCCTGACGATCGGGAAGTTTGCGGCGAAGATTGGAGATATGCATGTCGATGGCACGGTCAAAAGGCGTCAGGCGTTTGCCCAGCACTTCTTGGCTCAAATGCTCACGCGACACCACCTGACCTAAATGCTTCGCCAGCAGATAGAGCAGGGTGAATTCAGTCCCGGTAAGGTCTAGCGCGACGCCGCCGAAGCTGGCTTCCTGACGACCCGGATTCAGTTGCAAGCCATCCACTTCCAGCGTCGGTGAGCCGTTAGATTCGCCGGTTTGTTGCTGTTCGCTCCAGTTGGAACGGCGCAGCATGGCGCGAATACGCGCGACCAGTTCGCGATCGTTGAAAGGTTTAGGTAAATAGTCATCAGCACCAAGCTCAAGACCCAGCACGCGATCCAGCTCGCTACCGCGCGCAGTCAGCATGATGACCGGCGTTTGGTGGCGTTGGCGAAGTTCTTTTAAGGTTTCAATGCCATTTTTCTTTGGCATCATCACGTCGAGCAAGAGCAAATCGATACTGTTATCCAGCTTTTCAAGCGCCTGCTCACCATCGTAAGCAACCACCACATTAAAGCCTTCCATTTCGAGCAATTCTTTTAAGAGTGAAGTCAGTTCACGGTCGTCATCAACCAACAAAATTTTATTCATTGTATTTACCTCTAAGACGCAAAATACGTCATCAATTGCCGCTATTCCATGACTTTACGTACTTTTACATGCACTGACGCATGTTTGCAGCGACCGGTTTAGACTGATTTCCAATGATTCGCGATAAGCGATAAAGATATAGGAGTTAATGATGTCCAAGGTAGCTGCATTAGTTACGGCCTCAATACTGACACTGAGTTCGGGTGTCGTTTTAGCGGATACCGCTAATGTGACGCCAGTGGCACCTTCAGCTCAAGATACCAACATGCTGGACAAGCCTCAGGAACGCAACACCATGTTTGATGGCGTTAATCTGACTGAGCAGCAGCGCCAGCAAATGCGTGACTTGATGCATCAGGCTCGTAAAGACTTACCCCATATTAATGTAGATCAGATGGAAACCATGCATCGTCTGGTCACCGCTGAGAATTTCGATCAAAAAGCTGTTCGGGCACAGGCCGAAGTCATGGCTCAGGAGCAAGTGGATCGCCAGGTTGAAATGGCCCGCATTCGCAATCAGATGTTCAATCTTCTGACTCCCGAACAGAAAAACGTATTAAACCAGAAACATGAGCAGCGCATGCAACAGATGCAGCAGCAAATGGCTGGCTTACAACCTACTTCTGCCCAGAAGCCAAGTAGTATCAGTACCCAGTAATACCCCTGTTTTTCCTTGCCATAGACACCATCCCTGTCTTCCCCACCGAAAGGTGGGGTTTTTTTTGCGGTAAAGCCCACACATTGGCGCATTAAATCTGGCGGGGGGAACTCCGTTCTTTTTCTCACCTTAGATAAGACATATCTCGTATTATCAGTCAGATGTCGCTTAGAACAATGCTATTCTTAGGATAGTCGCTAATAAAGACGCTGTTTAAAGCCTGCGCGGGTTCTTTTGGCTTTCGCGATTGGCGTCTACATTTAAAGCTCCCTTGAAAGGCCATCAAAGCTCCGCTTTCTGCGAGGAAAATGCCGGAAATATGTTGTAAAAACAGGGTGAATCATTAAATTGCCAAGGGTCAACGCAGTAAGCGTATTCTTGCTGACTTGAATCAATTCAGCGATGGTGTTTTGTTATACTATAAACATCAAACGCCATTAGCCATTTAGTAGTAGTGCCAGCTAGTATCCGGGCCAATAGGCATGCTCAAGAATTCTTAAGAAATTGCATCTACAAGTTCAGAGGTGGTCATGATTAAAAAAATCGGTGTACTGACAAGTGGCGGCGATGCGCCAGGCATGAATGCCGCGATTCGCGGCGTTGTTCGTGCTGCTCTATCTGCAGGATTAGAAGTTTTCGGTATTGAAGATGGCTACTTTGGCTTGTACGAAAACCGCATGCGACCACTGGACCGCTACAGCGTGTCCGACATGATCAACCGTGGTGGTACTTTCTTAGGTTCTGCTCGCTTCCCGGAATTCCGCGATCCTGAAAACCGCAAGGTTGCTCTGCAAAACCTGAAAGACCGTGGTATCGATGGCTTAGTGGTTATCGGCGGCGACGGTTCTTACGCTGGTGCTGACCTGCTGACCAAAGAAGGCGGCATTCGCTGTATCGGTCTGCCAGGCACCATCGATAACGATGTAGCGGGTACTGACTACACCATCGGCTTCTTCACCGCGTTGGGTACTGTGGTTGAAGCGATCGACCGTCTGCGCGACACCTCTTCTTCTCACCAACGTATTTCCATCGTTGAAGTGATGGGTCGCCACTGTGGCGATTTGACTCTGGCTGCTGCGATTGCCGGTGGTTGCGAATTCATCGCCATCCCAGAAGTTGAATTCAAACGTGATGACCTGGTTGCTGAAATCAAAGCCGGTATCGCCAAAGGTAAAAAGCATGCCATCGTTGCTATCACAGAAAAACTGGATGATATCGACGAGCTGGCTAAATACATCGAGAAAGAAACCTGCCGTGAAACTCGCGGTACCGTTTTAGGCCACATTCAACGTGGTGGCGCACCAGTCGCTTACGACCGTATTCTGGCTTCTCGCATGGGTGCTTATGCTGTTGACCTGCTGCTGGAAGAAGACCGCGACTACACTCAGGGCGGTTTCTGCGTCGGTGTTGAAAACGAAAAAATGGTTCATGAATTAATTTCTATCTGTATCTCACCAGAAAATAAGAAAAGTAAATTCAAAGAAGACTGGTACGACACGGCTAAAAAATTATTCTAAAACAGATAATTACTTAGCGATAAAGCCTCCACGCGTGGGGGCTTTTTTTTGCCCGAAAAACAGTTATTCCTGAATGGAATAGAAAAATACTTTTTAGTCTTTAGTTGTTCGATTTTTCTCTGGCAGGCTCTAGGCATCTAATACGATAAATCCAATCCATTGAAAAAATTTCTGGGAGAGAGTGAGATGCGTAAATGGGGTGTAGGTCTGGCATTACTGCTGGTGGCGACGGGCGCAATTGCGAAAGATGTTCAGATTCTGAACGTGTCTTATGATCCAACGCGTGAATTCTACGAGCAATATAACAAAGCGTTCAGCAAATACTGGCAGGGTAAAACCGGCGACACCGTAACCGTGCGTCAATCTCACGGCGGCTCTGGCAAGCAGGCGACCTCCGTTATCAATGGTATCGAGGCTGACGTCGTCACCCTCGCGCTGGCCTATGACGTAGATGCGATTGCCGAACGCGGGCGTATCGACAAAAACTGGATCAAGCGCCTGCCGGACAACTCCGCGCCTTACACCTCCACCATCGTTTTCCTGGTGAAGAAGGGCAACCCAAAACAAATTCACGACTGGAATGATCTGATCAAACCGGGCGTGTCTATCATTACGCCAAACCCGAAAACCTCGGGCGGCGCGCGCTGGAACTATCTGGCGGCGTGGGGCTACGCCCTGCATCACAACAACAATGACAAAGCGAAAGCTCAGGAATTCTTGAAAGCCTTGTTTAAAAACGTTGAAGTGCTGGACTCCGGCGCACGTGGCGCAACCAACACCTTCGTTGAGCGCGGCATCGGCGACGTGCTGATTGCATGGGAAAACGAAGCCTTGCTGGCAACCAAGGACCTGGGCAACGACAAGTTTGAGATTGTGACGCCAAGCGAATCCATTTTGGCTGAGCCAACCGTCTCCGTGGTGGATAAAGTGGTCGACAAGCGCGGCACTCGCGAAGTGGCCGATGCTTACCTGAAGTATCTCTATTCCACTGAAGGTCAAACCATCGCGGCGGAAAACTACTACCGTCCGCGTGACCCAGCCGTTGAGAAGAAGTTTGCCGCTGAATTCCCTAAACTGAAGCTGTTCACTATCGATCAGGTGGCAGGTACTTGGGCCGAAGCGCAGAAAGAGCACTTCTCGAGCGGTGGGATATTCGACCAAATCAGTAAGCGCTAATGCCCGTCATACTTGGCGCTGTCTCGGCGTTGGCTGCGGTTGCTTACCCGAATCACTGACCAGATATCGCTGATAATAAAAAACCCGGCTCTGTGAAGAGGCCGGGTTTTTTTATGCTGACGCCGCAAGTGCGTCAGAAAAGTGGATTAGGCTTTTTTCGCTTCAGCAGCGGCTTTCACGATAACCGCGAAGGCATCAGCTTTCAGAGAAGCACCGCCAACCAGCGCGCCATCGATGTCTGGCTGAGTGAACAGTTCTGCCGCGTTAGCTGCGTTTACAGAACCGCCGTACTGGATGATCACTTGTTTAGCGATTTCAGCGTCTTGTTTAGCAACGTGGTCACGGATGAATTTGTGAACCGCCTGAGCCTGAGCTGGAGTGGCAGATTTGCCGGTACCGATAGCCCAAACTGGCTCATAAGCGATAACCGCGCCTTCGAAGGCTTTAGCGCCCAGCGTGTTCAGCACGGCGTTCAGCTGTTTTGCACACACGGCTTCAGTTTGACCCGCTTCGTTTTCTGCTTCGGTTTCACCGATGCACAGCACTGGGATCAGGCCAGCATCTTTCAGCACGCCGAATTTCTTAGCAATGAACTCGTCACTTTCTTTGTGATAAGTACGACGCTCAGAGTGACCGATGATGATGTATTTCGCACCGATGTCTTTCAGCATGTCGGCAGAAGTTTCGCCGGTGAATGCGCCAGACAGGTTGGTGTCAACGTTCTGTGCGCCAAGCGCGATGCGGCTGCCCGCCAGCGCGTGTTTAGCCTGTGACAGGTAAACTTCTGGTGGTGCGATAGCAACGCCACAACCTTCAACCGTGCTCAGCTCATTGCGCAGCGCAGCGATCAGTTCGTTAACCATGTGGGTGCTGCCGTTCAGTTTCCAGTTACCCATCACTAATGGATGTCGCATGTTTTTTCCTCCAAAAGGGGACGCGAGTGTCGATTAAAATTTCTGCCAAACAAGCAGATTACCTGCCCAATAGTATAGAGAGGATCACAACTAAAGGCTTTGCTTTTTGTCATTAATTGCCGTTATCCAAGGCTTATGAAAGCGCGAGTTTTACCGGCTCTACGGCGAAGGTCAGCCCCTTCTCGCCGTTATCTGAAATCACGTAACGAATCGCGCCGACCTGCTGTTGGTAGAACTGCTGGCCTTTGCCTTTGTCGATCAGCGACGCCACTTTTGCCACGCTTTGCTCCACTGTCAGGGTACCGTCAAACTCGCGCATTAGGTTCGCCATGTAGCTGATAGCCAGCGTGCGCGCGGCTTTGGCCTCCGGCCCTTGGATGGGCAGGTAGGTGATTTGCAGGGTTTTGATTTTCCCGGTGCCTTTCTCCAATGCTGTAGAAGCATAGAGATTCTCATTAATCTTGCTGGCAGCGCGGGTCAGCAGGTCATTGCCGGTTTTGTCGGTAATGGCGCGGAATTCGCTGATCTGCTGACTCGGGTTGGCCGCGTTATATTTTTCGCGAAAGCTCACCAGCGTCATTTCGAAAGTCGGGGCGCCCGCCAGTAGATAAGGCGCTTTCGGCATCTCCTCGACGGTCTGGTGCTCGGCGGGTGGTTCCGCATTGGCCTGATTCAGCCCTGAAATCAGCAGCAGCGCGGGAAGCGCGAGGCGAAGAATGAAGTTTGCAGTCATAAGCCTGTTCTGTTTTGAAGCGATACCCGATTAGAGCGGGGATCAGGGGGCAATGTCAAAAGGAGTGCGTAAACATTGTCGGCATCTGGCCGGGCTGGGTTACACTTTGCGGCAGTTTTCTGACCCGACTTTGATGGAATGCTTCCCCGATGACCCTGCAACACGCACTCTTTTCATTTAATGGCCGCATGGGCCGCCGTGAGTTTTGGATTTGGATGGTCAGCTGGCTGGTGCTGATGGTGGCGGTGTTCACCTTTGCCGACAGACAGTGGATCGAAATCCAATCCGCCGCTTTTGCCGTGGTGGTTTTGCTGTGGCCCACCGCCGCGGTGATGGTGAAACGCCTGCACGACCGCAATAAATCGGCCTGGTGGGCACTGCTGTTTATTCTGGCGTGGATGCTGGCGGCGGGGCATTGGGACATGATCCCGACGCTGTGGCAGTGGGTGGTCGGCAGGCTGCTTCCGGCGGTGATTTTCGTGATGCTGATTATCGACTGCGGCGCCTTCGTGGGAACGCCGGGCACAAATCGCTTTGGCCCGGAAGCAGAGAGCGTCAGGTTCAAATAGCCTGCGGCTCTAATCTTGATTTTACCAGTAATGCTCGCTGGTCATATGGCCCGGTTTGCGTTTCAAATGCTTACGCATTCCGCGGCTGTCTTTGAGGATTTGCTGGGTATCGCGCACCATCTGCGGGTTGCCGCACAGCATAATATGGCTGTCTTCAGCATCCATTTTCAGCCCCACGGCGGCTTCCAGCGAACCATCTTCAATCAGCGCCGGTACGCGACCTGTCAGCGATCCCGCCACTTCTTCACGGCTCACCACGGTCTGAATATGCAACTTGCCGTTATAGCGCTGCTGGAGCTGCTGCATCAGCGGCAGGTAGCTGAGGTCTTGCGAGAAGCGCGCGGCGTGCACCAGCACCATGTTCTTAAAGCGATCTAGGCCGATGCCTTCCTGCAAAATGGATAAGTACGGGCCAATGGCCGTGCCGGTCGCCAGCATCCACAGGGTGTCGCATTCTGGCACTTCATCAATGACGAAAAAGCCCGCAGCCTCTTTAGTGACCTGAATCTCGCTGCCAATCTGCATGTCGTTCAGGCGAGGGCTGAGCTTGCCTTCCGGGACAGTCACCAGATAGAACTCAAGATTGGGATTGCTTGGCGCATTAACGTAGGAATAGGCGCGCTGGACGCGTTCACCGTCGATTTCTAACGACAGCTTAGCGAACTGGCCCGCGGTGAATGCATCAATGGGCGCACTCACCTGAATACTGAACAGGGCATCTGTCCAGCGGTCGACTTTGGTGATGCTGCCTGTAACCCAATCAGCCATAAAAAAGTACTCCGTGTTAAGTCCATGGTGCAGCGCGTCGGCGCTTCATTTACCTCGCTGATTTTATTTCACATTCACCGAATCCATTATCGATTAAATGTTATCAACCTGTTTACGACGGGTAAGAGATGCTCGCGTGTCGTACCGTTATCTTTACGAAACTGGCACTAAAGCCCGCCACTGGCGTAAACAGAGTTTTCCGCCTGCCTCTCGCTTATTCCTACGGTTTTGTTAATTTATGCGCCGACTGCTTACCCCACCGAAACTGGCTCAATATGCTGGTATTCGGATGCCTTAATGGTTAATGAACTAGAAAATGAAAAAACTGGAAAATATTCACCTGCTGGTGATGTTGATTTTGCTGGTGGCCGTAGGGCAGATGGCGCAAACCATCTATGTGCCGAATATCGCGGATATGGCATCAAGCCTGGCCGTAAAACCGGGGGCGGTTCAGCGAGTGATGGCGGCCTATTTAATCGCTTACGGCTCGTCACAGCTCATCTACGGGCCGCTGTCGGATAAGATTGGGCGCAAGCCGGTGATCCTCACCGGGATGATGATTTTTCTGGTCGGCGCCGCCACCGCCATGATGGCGCAGAGCCTGACGATTTTAATTATTGGTAGCGCCGTGCAGGGTATGGGCACCGGCGTGGCGGGCGTGATGGCGCGCACCATGCCGCGCGATTTATACAGCGGTGGCGCGTTACGTCAGGCCAACAGCCTATTAAACATGGGGATTTTGGTCAGCCCGCTGGTCGCGCCAATCATTGGCGGCGCGCTGGCGGCGTGGCTGGGCTGGCGCGCCAGTTTTGGTTTCCTGTTATTGCTGTGCGCCGGCGTGGCGTTTTCCATGTATCGCTGGCTGCCAGAGACGCGCCCGGTTAACGATGAGCCGCGCGGTATGCTGAGCAGCCTTCACCTGCTACTGGCGGACGGCAACTTCAGCCGCTATCTCGTGATGCTGGTGGGGGCTTTGGCGGGCGTGGCGGTGTTTGAAGCCAGCTGCGGGGTGCTGATGGGCGGCGTGTTGAAGCTCAGCGCGATGACCGTCAGCCTGTTGTTTATTCTGCCTATTCCGGCGGCCTTCTTCGGCGCGTGGTATGCCGGGCGGGCGGAGAAGAGCTTCAACCAGCTGATGTGGCACTCGGTGATCAGCTGCCTGCTGGCGGGCGTGCTGATGTGGATCCCTGGCTGGCTGGGCGTGATGAACATCTGGACGCTGATTGTTCCGGCGTCGCTGTTCTTCTTCGGCGCGGGGATGCTGTTCCCGCTGGCGACCACCGGCGCGATGGAGCCTTTCCCCTATCTCGCTGGCGCGGCCGGGGCCTTGGTGGGCGGCATTCAGAATATCGGTTCCGGGCTGGTGGCGTGGATGTCAGCCATGCTGCCGCAAACCGGGCAGTTCAGCCTTGGCCTGCTAATGTTCGCCATGGCGCTGCTGATTCTGCTCTGCTGGTGGCCAATGGCCAATCGCCAGCAGGAGCAGGGGCATACCATCTAACTCAGCGCGCGAAACATAAAAAAAGCAGAGCTATGGCTCTGCTTTTTGCTTGTATGGCCGCGTTAAACCCATCAATTATTAGATGATGAACTCGTGCAGAGCAGCATCTTTGCGGTCAAGGAAGTGGGTAGAGCGAATGCGGCGAATGGTGCGCGATTTGCCGCGGATCAGCAGGGTTTCGGTGGTCGCCATGTTGCCTTTGCGGCTAATGCCTTCCAGCAGGTCGCCCTTGGTGATGCCGGTTGCCGAGAAAATCACGTTGTCGTTGCGCGCCATGTCGTCGAGTTGCAACACCTTACCGGCCTCAATACCCATCGCCTTACAGCGCACCAGCTCTTCTTCGCCAATGCGGCGGTTTTCTGGGGTGTCGCCTTTCACATCGTGACGCGCCAGCAGGCGGCCCTGCATATCGCCGTCCAGCGCGCGGATCACCGCCGCCGAAATCACCCCTTCCGGCGCGCCGCCGATGCCATACAGCACATCAACTTCGCTCTCCGGCATACAGGTCAGAATGGTTGCGGCGACGTCGCCGTCGGGGAAGGCAAACACGCGCACGCCGGATTGCAGCATGGCGCGAATAGCCTCGTCGTGGCGCGGTTTGGCCAGGGTCGCCACGGTCAGTTCGCTCAGTGGTTTACCCAAGGCTTTGGCGATATTTTGCAGATTTTCCGCCAGCGTCAGGTCTAAATTAATCGCGCCTTTAGCGCCGGGGCCGACGGCGATTTTTTCCATGTACATGTCAGGGGCGTTGAGGAAGGAGCCTTTGTCACCGACGGCCAGCACGGCCAGCGCGTTGGACTGGCCCATGGCGGTCATGCGCGTGCCTTCGATGGGGTCAACAGCGATATCCACCGCGTCGCCCTTGCCCGTGCCAACCTGCTCGCCGATGTAGAGCATCGGCGCTTCGTCAATCTCACCTTCGCCAATGACGATTTGCCCGTCGATGTCGACCTTATTCAGCATAATGCGCATTGCCTGCACGGCGGCGTTGTCGGCGAGATTTTTGTCGCCACGGCCGAGCCATTTGTAGCCAGCCAGCGCGGCGGCTTCGGTGACGCGGGAGAACTCGATAGCTAATTCACGTTTCATGGATAAACCCATTCGAAGAAAAATAAGGTGGGTGAGGCAAATGCTCATCGCTGGGGCGGATTTTAGCATAGGGGCAGGGCAGAAAAAGCGCATAAAAAAACTCCCCGTTAAGGGGAGTTTGCTTGGAGCTGATGATGGCGGGTTCCGCGAGAACCCGACCGGACGCGATCACTCGTCGTGATCTTCCCATGAACGCACGCGCGCCACGGCTTTCTGCCAGCCTTTGTAGCGGAAGTTACGCTCGGTGGTTTCAATGCTTGGGCGGAATTCACGTTCGATAGTGGCTTTGCTGCGCACTTCGTCCAGATCATTCCAGAAGCCCACTGCCAGACCCGCCAGGAATGCGGCACCCAGCGCGGTCACTTCCAGCACCGCCGGACGCTCAACGCGCGTGCCGAGGATGTCAGACTGGAATTGCATCAGGAAGTTGTTAGCCACCGCGCCGCCGTCCACGCGCAGAGCCTGCAGGCGTGCGCCCGAGTCAGCTTGCATGGCGTCCAGCACGTCGCGAGTCTGGTAAGCGATAGATTCCAGCGTGGCGCGAATGATGTGGTTGCTGTTGGCGCCACGGCTCAGGCCGAAGATAGCGCCACGGGCATACGGGTCCCAGTAAGGTGCGCCGAGGCCGGTGAAGGCCGGCACCACGTACACGCCGTTGGTGTCTTTAACTTTGCCAGCGAAGTACTCGGAGTCGGTGGCGTCGCTGATCAACTTCAGCTCGTCGCGCAGCCATTGAATGGACGCGCCGCCGACGAATACCGCACCTTCCAGCGCATAGTTCACTTCGCCGCGAGGGCCGCAGGCGATGGTGGTCAGCAGGCCGTTTTTGGAGGTTACAGCTTCAGTACCGGTGTTCATCAGCAAGAAGCAGCCGGTGCCGTAGGTATTTTTTGCCATGCCTTTCTGCACGCAAAGCTGGCCGTACAGAGCTGCCTGCTGGTCACCGGCGATCCCGGCGATAGGAATACGCGTACCGCCTTTACCACCAATGTTGGTCTGGCCGTAAACTTCAGAAGAAGGGCGAACTTCCGGCAGCATTTCGCGCGGAATATCCAGCACTTCCAGCATGCGCTCATCCCACTTCAGGTCATGGATGTTGAACAGCATGGTACGGGAGGCGTTAGTGTAATCAGTAACGTGAACGCGTCCCTGAGTCATCTTCCACACCAGCCAGGTGTCGACGGTACCGAACAGCAGCTCGCCACGCTTAGCGCGCTCGCGGGAGCCTTCTACGTGGTCCAGAATCCACTTCACCTTGGTACCGGAGAAGTAAGGGTCAACCACCAAGCCAGTGTTTTCACGGATGTACTCTTCCATTCCGTCCTTTTTCAGCTTCTCACAGATGTCAGCTGTACGACGGCACTGCCAAACGATGGCGTTATAAATGGGTTTACCGGTCTCTTTTTCCCACACGATGGTGGTTTCACGCTGGTTGGTGATACCAATACCGGCGATTTGGTCAGAGTTGATGTCCGCTTTTGCCAGCACTTCTACCAGCACTGAGCTTTGCGAAGACCAGATCTCCATTGGGTCATGCTCGACCCAGCCGGATTTCGGATAAATTTGGGTAAATTCGCGCTGGGAAACGCTGACGATATTGGCGTCATGGTCAAGCACGACCGCGCGGGAGCTGGTGGTGCCTTGATCGAGCGCGACGATGTATTTTTTTTCGTGAGTCGTATCTGCTGACATAATAATATTCCTACGAATTAGAGAGCTGTGAACAATATAGCCAATTACGCTTTACGCTGTTTTGATGCCTGCTGGGCCGCTTTCTCTTCCGCTTCCTCATTGATTTCGTAAGGCAGGTGGCGACCAACCAGCGTCTTATAACCTACAGCACCCAGAGATGCGCCAATCAGCGGGCCAAAAATCGGGACTAAGAAGTAAGGGATGTCACGCGCGCCTGTGAAGGCCACTTTGCCCCAGCCTGCGAAGTAGGCGAACAGCTTAGGACCGAAGTCACGAGCAGGGTTCAGGGCGAAGCCGGTCAATGGACCCATTGAAGCACCGATAACAGCGATCAGGATACCGATTAACAGCGGAGCCAGCGGGCCACGCGGGATGCCGTTGCCGTCGTCAGTCAGGCCCAGAATCAGCGCCATCAGCACGGCGGTGATCACCACTTCAACCAAGAATGCCTGCAACACGCTGATGTGTGGGTTCGGGTAGGTAGAGAAGATGCCTGCCAGATCCAAACTCTCGACGCTGCCGCGCACCATATTGTGGCTTTGTTCGAAATCGAAGAACAGGTTGTAGTACAGACCGTAAACCAGAGCGGCGGCGCAGAAAGCCCCCGCAACTTGCGCGATGATGTAAGGCAGAACTTTGCGTCCTTCAAAGTTCGCGAACAGGCAAAGCGCGACAGTGACTGCTGGGTTAAGGTGAGCGCCAGACACGGCTGCGGTCAGGTAGATGGCCATCGCCACACCAAAACCCCAGACGATACTAATTTCCCACTGGCCAAAGCCTGCGCCGGCAAGCTTCAATGCAGCAACACATCCTGCACCAAAGAAAATGATAAGCCCGGTACCTAGAAACTCAGCGATGCACTGACCTTTTAATGTGGAACTCATGGTTTGGCTCATAGTCGGATCCTATAAAGGATAATGTTAAGGGTTAGTTATAATTTTTCTTACTAGACGTACGTGAACGTAATCGGAATAAGACATTCATCAGTAAATGAGAATGTAATGTGAATTTATCGTTAACGAGCATAAACGAGAAATAGCGAAATCAAATTTTGTGTGTTGTGTCATAAAAATGAGCGATTTCGAATGCCAGACTGGTTAGACCAACCGCAAAAAGCGGTTTTTGGCGCGCGTTTGACCCGCGTTTATCCCTATTTCTTCCCTGATTGCGTCCCTAACGCGCACAAGGTCATTCGGATGCCTTCCGCTCGTCAAACCCCTTGTTAGACTGACTTTAGGCGAAATTGCTGGCGTGATCCTTCGACTCGTCTCGCTTTTTAAGCATTTGCTGATAGTTTTGTCGTTAAAATTGCAACAGACTGCGTGTAGGGCAGGGTTGTTGCTAGACAGGGCAGTACTGGCTACATACAATCGTATTTCAAGACATCCGCAGATTTGACGGCGTTTCCTTCCCGAAATATCAATAAAATCTGCGTGGTGCGAGAATTCAGAGTCGTGTCCGGACGATGCGACAGAACTTACCAGATGTACGCCTTGCGAACATGAAGAGGACCGAAGAATGTCATTTGAAGTATTTGAGAAATTAGAAGCGAAAGTTCAGCAAGCGATTGATACCATTACTTTATTGCAAATGGAAATCGAAGAACTGAAAGAACAGAACAACAACCTGTCTCAGGAAGTTCAGCAAGCCAGCGGCAACCATGAGTCACTGGTGCGTGAAAACGCGCAGCTGAAAGAAGAACAACACGTGTGGCAAGATCGTCTGCGCGCACTGTTAGGGAAAATGGAAGAAGTCTGATCCAGCCTTCTTTGCATAACTTGCTCCCATAAAAAAAGCCCGCGCTGCGGGCTTTTTTATTGCAGAAGCATCTGCGTTTAGGGAATCACTCGAGGTCGAGTGCATCCTCTGACAGGATGATGCCGGTGTTATCAGCATACAAATGGTCACCGGTGAAGAAGGTTACACCGCCGAAGTTGACGCGGATATCACTCTCACCAATGCCTTCGCTTGCTGCGCCAGCAGGGATAGCGGCCATCGCCTGAATGCCGATGTCCAAGTCCTGCAAGTCATCCACCTGACGCACCGCGCCGTAAATCAGGATGCCTTCCCACTGGTTTTCCAGTGCCAGCGTTGCGAGGTCGGCGTCGAGCAGAGCACGGCGAACCGAGCCACCGCCATCAACCACTAACACGCGGCCTAAACCGTTTTGCTCCAACAGATCATAAAGCAAGCCATTGTCTTCAAAGCACTTCACCGTGGTGATCTGCCCGCCAAATGAAGTACGTCCGCCAAAGTTGGAGAACAAGGGTTCAACGACATTCACTTCTTCGTGATAGATGTCGCATAGTTCGGAAGTATCGTATTTCATAGGATTTCATCTGGTTGCTGCATGAATGTGCAGTATATCCCTTTCTGAAGGCTGTTGGCAAAAGCATCAATTGTTAAATTTCGCTTTCAGCCAGACTTAGCTTGGATTGCTAATTGAGTAACAGGCCGACGGCAAACAACACGTTAGTCAATAAAGCGACCTTCACCATGTTCTCCAACAGGGGACGGATACCCTCAGCAGTGGGTTCGCGCATCACCGTGAGGACGTGTTTAGCCAGCAGCGGCAGCGCCAGGATAAAGAGCCAACCGAAGCCGTTGTGCAAGTGCAGTAGGGCAAACAACGCCAGACAGAGCACGGCACCGCTAATGATCAATGCGTGATAGCGACGGGCATTTTTCGGCCCAAGGCGCACGGCCAGCGTGTTTTTGCCGTTGGCGCTGTCAGTTTCGATATCGCGCAAATTATTGATATTCAGGACGGCGGTGGCTAATAAGCCAGTCGCCGTGGCGGGCAGCATAACAACCCAATCAAAATACCCGGCCTGCAAGTAGAAGGTGCCCGCTACGCTTATCCAGCCGAAGAACACTAAGACGGAAATGTCGCCGAGGCCCATATAGCCGTAAGGGCGCGTGCCGACGGTGTAAGTGATAGCCGCGCCAATCGACAGCGAACCGAGGATCAGGAAGCCGACCACGTCGCTGGGTTTCTGGCAGGCGACGGCAATCAGCGCGATACCCGACAGCACGGCTAACACCACGGTCAGGATAATGGCGCGCTTCATCTGGCTGGCGTTGATTAAACCTTTTTGCATGCCGCGCAGTGGCCCGATGCGGTCCGGCGTATCACTGCCTTTTTCAGCATCGCCATAGTCATTGGCGAGATTGGACAGAATTTGCAGCAGCCCGGCCGTGAGCAGCGCGAGGAGCGCCGTTAACGGGTGAAACACGCCTTGCAGGCTGGCGACAGCGGAACCCATCACTATGGAGGCGAAGGCCAGAGGCAGCGTTCGCAGGCGGAGACTTTCCAGCCAGGCTTTGGTCGGCGATGTCGTATTGCAGGGGGTTATCATGCTCATATTTTTTTCGCTCAATAAACTGATGTTTCGCCCAGAAATAAAAAGGGAGGCATAAACGCCTCCCAATGGATAACTTTCGAAACGTATGAGCGAATTATAAGATGAAACGGCTCAGATCTTCATCAGCAACCAGCTGATCAAGATGGCTACGAACATAATCTGCATCAATGTTTATGGAGATACCGTTACTTTCGCTCGCGTCGTAAGAGATATCTTCCATTAAACGCTCCAACACGGTGTGCAGTCGACGCGCACCGATGTTCTCTGTGGTTTCGTTAACTTGCCATGCCGCTTCGGCGATACGACGGATACCGTCAGCAGTAAAATCAACGGTCACGCCTTCGGTTGCCATCAAGGCTTTGTACTGGTGAGTCAGCGACGCACTTGGCTCAGTCAGGATGCGTTCGAAGTCTTCCGTCGACAGAGCTTGCAGCTCGACGCGGATCGGCAGACGACCCTGCAATTCAGGGATCAGGTCTGACGGGCTGGCAGTCTGGAAAGCGCCGGAAGCGATAAACAGAATATGGTCAGTTTTCACCATGCCGTGCTTGGTCGAAATGGTGCAGCCTTCAACCAGTGGCAGCAGGTCACGCTGCACGCCTTCGCGGGAAACGTCAGGGCCGGAGCTTTGACCGCCGCGTTTACAGATTTTGTCGATTTCGTCGATGAACACGATGCCGTGCTGCTCAACGGCTTCGATAGCCTGCTCTTTCAACTCTTCCGGGTTAACCAGCTTGGCGGCTTCTTCTTCGATCAACAGCTTGTACGCTTCTTTGATCTTCATTTTGCGCGGTTTCTGCTTCTGCCCGGCCATGTTTTGGAACATAGACTGCAGCTGGCTGGTCATCTCTTCCATGCCCGGAGGGGACATGATTTCGACGCCCATTGGCGCGGCGGCGACATTGATTTCGATCTCTTTGTCGTCGAGTTGGCCTTCACGCAGCTTTTTGCGGAAAGACTGGCGTGCCGCAGAAGGTTCCTGCGTTTCGTCGGCCTGGCCCCAGTTGTTTTTCGCCGGTGGAATAAGCACGTCGAGAATGCGCTCTTCGGCCAGTTCTTCGGCGCGATAGCGGTTTTTCTCGATGGACTGCATTCGCACCATCTTCACCGCAGAGTCGGTTAAGTCGCGAATAATAGAGTCGACTTCTTTACCCACGTAGCCCACTTCGGTGAACTTGGTGGCTTCGACTTTGATGAACGGCGCGTTAGCGAGCTTCGCCAGACGACGAGCGATTTCGGTTTTACCGACACCGGTCGGGCCGATCATCAGAATGTTTTTTGGAGTGACTTCGTGACGCAGCGTCTCTTCAAGCTGCATACGGCGCCAGCGGTTACGCAGTGCAATGGCGACGGCGCGCTTTGCTTTGTCCTGCCCAATGATGTAGCTGTCGAGTTCGCTGACTATCTCGCGCGGGGTCATTTCAGACATGTTTTCGATCCTTACGCTTTAGAAGACAATTCTTCGATGGTGTGGAATTGGTTGGTGTAAATACAGATATCCCCGGCAATGCTCAGCGACTTCTCAACGATGTCACGAGCGCTCAGTTCTGTATTTTCCAGCAACGCGCGAGCAGAAGCCTGAGCGTAAGGACCACCGGAGCCGATAGCAATCAGGTCATTCTCAGGCTGAATCACGTCGCCGTTGCCGCTAATGATTAGCGAGGCATTTTCGTCAGCGACGGCCAGCAGCGCTTCAAGGCGGCGCAGCATACGGTCAGTACGCCAGTCTTTCGCCAGTTCTACGGCGGCTTTGACCAGATGGCCCTGGTGCATTTCCAGTTTGCGTTCGAACAGCTCAAACAGCGTGAAGGCGTCAGCCGTACCGCCCGCAAAGCCTGCGATCACTTTGTCGTTATACAGGCGACGCACTTTCTTCACGTTGCCCTTCATCACGGTATTTCCCAATGTGGCTTGACCATCACCACCAATAACGACCTGGCCGTTGCGGCGTACACTTACAATTGTTGTCACGAGCAGTTCCTCGTTGCAGACGGAAAAGATCCCCGCACTCTTGTGTTACACATCAGTGTCACACAAGAGCACGAGGCATATTGAAGTTATAGATTGGGGAGGAAAATAGGTTTTCAACCCCCAGTTGCGAGGGGAATGCAACCGGAGATGCCAGCGTTTTTAAGACGCGACAGGGTGCCGTCAGCGCCAGCACGATTATTGTAAGGGCCGATAACGACGCGATTCCAGCCGCCACCGGTGGTGATTCGGCCTTCAAAACCTTCAAATGCCAGCTTGGCGCGCTGCGATTCTGCCTGCTCGCTACCTTTGAAAGAACCGCACTGAACCATAAAGCGCTGGGTTTTTTCCTGCTCTTTCGGTTTGTCCTTCGGTTTTTCCGGCGCGACTTCAGTAATGGCAGCAGGTTGCTGCTGAGGCTGCTCTTTCGGTTTCGGCTTCGGCGCCACAGGCTGAGTTTGTGCCTGAGTCTGAGGAGCACGAACCGGCTGCTGCGTCTGCTGCACGTTTCTCGGCGTAGTCTGCTGAGTATTGTGCTGCACATTCTGTTGCTGCTGTTGCACAGGCTGCCGCTGAGTGTAGGTCGGCTGCACGTTCTGTTGAGAATAAGTCTGCTGAGGCTGCTGCGTATACGGCTGTTGCGACGTGGTCTGACGTTGGGCAGGCTGCGTGCGCGTCGCCTGCGTTGGGTCGTTATACGGCACTTCGGACAGCGTGGTCGGCTGCTGGCGCATGTCGGCCTGCATCTGGTCCAGCAACTGGCGCTGTTCCGGCGTCAACTGCGTTTTAGTCTGCACATTGCCACCCGCCGTCGGCTCAGTCGGGGTAGACACGCCCATCTGACGATTTTCCAACTCTTTGATATAACGCCAGCGTTCTTCAGGTTTTGGCGGCAAGCCGTTGCCCGGCCGAACAGGGTGCGTCGGCAGAATCGCTGCATCTTCAGGTTTATTGTGCGTAATAAAATAGAGGCCACCAATGAACACCACCAGGACCGCAACGGCTAATACCACCATGGTTTTGGAGATCATCGGGGAACTGCGTTTTTTTCGGCTAGTTGGTTTCCGCCGCGCTCCTGAGCGCCCACGGCTTACATAGTCTCTTTGTGCCACTATCGTTTCGCTGCGTCGTAATGATGGAAGAAGTGCGTCATGTTACTGAACCTTGAACCTTATCTGAAACGAAAACTTAATGAAGTATAAACATATAATTAGCGTTTGGGTGCGGCGGTACTACCGCGGATGACCAGTTCGCTTTCCAACAAACGTGAGCCACTTTGTACTGAATGCCCATTGAGCTGCTCAAGCAATAATAACATGGCCTGACGACCAAGCTGGAATCTTGGTTGAGCCACCGTGGTTAAAGGCGGGTCGAAGTACTGACTTTGCTTGATATCATCAAAGCCTACCACCGATAAATCTTCTGGAATGCGCAGACCCATCTTCTTGGCCTGGAACATCGCGCCGATAGCCATCACGTCGTTGTGGCAGAAAATCGCCGTTGGCGGCACTGGCTGCGACATCAAATCGATCAGCGCCAGCGCGCCCGACTCATAGCTAAAATCGCCTTTCGCCGAGTAGTCTGCTTCCACATTTAATCCACTGCGGCGCAGCGCCTGAATATACCCCTGAGTGCGGTACTGACACAGCGGCATTTGGTCCGGGCCGGTAATGCAGCCAATGCGCTGATGGCCCAAGCCAATCAAATAATGCACGGCTTCATAGGCGGCGGTCAGGTTATCAATGTGCACGGTCGGCAATTCCAGCTCTGGCGCGAATTCATTGGCCATCACCATTGGCGGCAAATTGCGCTGTTCTTCTTTGCTGGCGTCGAAAGGCAGGTCCGAGCCGAGCAGCAGCATACCGTCAATCTGCTTAGTAATAATCAGATTAATAAAGGTTTTCTCTTGCTGGTTCTGCTGGGCGCAATCGCCAATCAGCACCAGATAACCATGTTCAGCCGCGGTGTGCTCGATCCCTTGGATCACATCCGCAAAGTAGGGATCGCAGATGTCGGGGACGATCACCAGAATAGTGCGGGATTCGTTGCGTTTTAAGTTCCGTGAAAGGGCGTGAGGAGAATATCCAACGGCGAGCACCGCCTGCTCGACCTTTTGGCGAGTGGGCGCTGAGACCTTTTCCGGATTCATTAATGCACGAGATACCGTCGCGGTCGAAACACCGGCCATTTCAGCTACGTCTTTCATCGTCGCCGCGTTTAAATCTTTCTTCTCGTCCAACGCATCTCCCCTTGCAACAGCATCATTCTGATACGACAACATGGATGTTCCTCTCAACGCGACACCCTTCTGGGTGCGCCTAACCTATCCGGCTTTTGGCGGCTGCGTAGCTCATCACATTCTAAACAGATTGTGGTTAGGATTTGTTACCTAATTTGCATCAAAAGTGTGACGCAGATGCTTTTTTTAGATCCATCCCGCATAAATGCAATCGATTAGCTGTCGATAGGGTCGACATCCAGCGTCCATTTAACCTTTTTCGCTTGGGGCAGGGCGTTAATCAGCGACTGCGAGCTTTTCAGCAGCTGCTGCAAAACGCGGCGTGAAGGGTGCTGCAATAAGAGCTGCCAGCGGAAACGGCCGTTGCGCTTGGCGGCCAGCGCCGGGACGGGGCCGAGTATCCACAGCGACTCATCTTTTAGCGGGCTGGATTCCAGCAAATTGCGTAACTGCTGCAAGAACAGTTGGGATTGCTGATTATCGTGATCCTCGGAGCGAATCAGAATATGGCTGGTGTATGGCGGTAAAAAGACGCTTTTACGCTCGGCCAGCGTCTGCTTGGCGAAGGCGTCATAGCCCTGCTCCAGCAGCACTTTCAACAGCGGATGCTCCGGATGGTGGGTTTGTAGCACCACCTCCCCCTGCTTGCCAGCGCGGCCCGCGCGGCCTGAAACCTGGGTATAAAGCTGGGCGAATCGCTCGGCGGAGCGGAAATCAGCTGAGAACAGCGCGCCATCGACATCCAGCAAGGAGACCAGCGTGACGTCGGGGAAGTGGTGCCCCTTAGCCAGCATCTGCGTGCCAATCAGGATGCGCGCGCCGCCGCGATGCACTTCCGCTAGATGCTGCTCCAGCGAGCCTTTGCGGCTGGTGGTATCGCGGTCGATACGGGTAATTGGCGTGTCGGGGAACAGCGGGGCAAGCTCCTGCTCGAGCTGCTCTGTGCCGACACCCACCGAAACCAGCTGCGTCGAGCCGCAGTGCGGGCACTGGTGCGGCACCGCGCGCTGGCTGTCACAGTGGTGGCAGCGCAGCTGACGCTGGTTTTGGTGCAGGGTGTAGTAGTGGTCGCAGCGCTGGCACTCGGCTATCCAGCCGCATTCGTGACACAGCAGCGCGGGCGCGTAGCCCCGGCGGTTAAGGAACAGCATCACCTGATTATCGGCTTTCAGATGCTGCTGCATGCGCTGGATCAGCGGCTGAGAAAGGCCAACCTTGAGTGGCATGCCTTTTAAATCAATCAGCTGCTGCTGTGGCGGCTTGGCATTACCGGCGCGCTTGGTGAGTTTTAACTGGCGATATTTGCCCAACTCGACGTTGTTGAGTGTCTCGAGAGCCGGCGTCGCCGACCCCATAATGATCGGAATATTTTCTTCGTGGGCGCGGAACACGGCCAGATCGCGCGCGTGGTAGCGCCAGCCTTCCTGCTGCTTATATGAGCCGTCGTGCTCTTCATCGATGATGATCACGCCCAGCCGGGCAAAAGGGGTAAATAAGGAGGAGCGGGTGCCAATCACAATCCCGGCTTCGCCATTGCGGGCGCGCAGCCAGACGGCGAGGCGTTCGCTGTCGTTCAGGCCAGAGTGCAGCACGTCCACCGGGGCGCTAAAACGCTCGCGAAAGCGCGCGATAGTCTGTGGCGTCAGGCCGATTTCCGGCACCATCACCAGCGCCTGTCTCCCCTGCGCCAGAATATTTTCCAGCACGCTTAGATAGACTTCGGTTTTGCCTGAACCCGTCACACCGGCCAAAAGCCATGCCGAGAACTGCTGATCTTCGCTGCGAATCGCCCCGACGGCGGTGGCCTGTTCGGTGTTTAATCGCAGGCGTTCGCCCACCACGCTGAAGTCGCTGCGCCAGTCGTGAGTCTCGGGCGCAATGCTGCGCAGGTCGGCCAGCCCTTTGGCCCGCAGAGCCTGTAGCGCAGCGTCGGTTAGCTCAAGGTCGCTGACCTGATGGCGATAAATTCCGCCCTGCATTAAGGCCGCCATCGCCTGCTGCTGTTTCGCCGCGCGTTTTAAGCTCTCAAGGGGCGTCGCCCGCCCTTGTTCGGTGGCGAACCACTGCCACAGCGGGGTTAATTCAGCAGGCTTTCCCTGTCTCAGTAAGACGGGCAGGGCGTGGAACAGCACTTCGCCAAGGGGAAAATGGTAATAGTCGGCGGCCCACAGCAGGATGCGCCATAAATCTGGGGTAAACAGGCTGGAGGCGTCGAGCACCTCGCGCACCGGTTTGAGCTTGTCGATGCCAAACTCGCTGCTGTCGCTGACCGCGACGACAATGCCAATTGCATCGCGTTTACCGAAGGGTACGCTGACGCGACAGCCTTTTACTACCACCATGCCATCAGGCAAAAGGTAGTCAAACGTGCGGGCGAGCGGGACGGGTAAAGCAACGTGGGCAACAGGCATTAAGGGGTCCAGACTTTAAAAAAATGACGAGATAGTGTACACTGTGTCGTTCGAAATGCATGAACATCATTGCGCGGCATAAATAGATTCTGTATGATTCGCCGCCTTTGGTGCATTTCGCATCAAAACCTAATCATCCACTACGCGTGGTGTCCGACGAAACAGGGTTGGATAGCGACGCGGCCTTAAGAAGAGGTTTTCCCATGAAAGACGGTATCCATCCTAAATACGTAGAAGTTACTGCAAACTGCTCATGCGGTAACGTGATCAAAACTCGCTCAACAGTGGGTCACGATCTGAACCTGGACGTTTGTGGTAACTGCCACCCGTTCTATACTGGTAAACAACGTGAAGTTGCTACCGGTGGCCGTGTTGACCGCTTCAACAAGCGTTTCAGCGTGCCATCCAGCAAGTAATATTTGCTGTAGAGCAAGAAAAGGCGCCAATGGCGCCTTTTTTGTTGCCTGCTATTTAGCAAAAGGTTGGTAAACCACAACCCGTTTCACTAAAACGCTTCGCTTATCCATTTCACGCACAGCCTGCACGAACAGAGCTCTCTTCCACTAAAACGCTCTTCCACTGAAAAACACTCTGCCACTAAAAATGATCCCTGCACGGCGTGGCCGCACAGGTCTTCATCATCAGCTTTTACTTAGTATTCCCAAGTATCAGGGTCAACGCCCAGCTCGCGCATCAGGATTTTCGCTGCTTCTGGAATTTCATCGCTGCGCTCTTTACGCAGGTCTGCATCGTTCGGCAAAGGCTGGCCGGTAAAGGCATGCAGGAAAGCCTCACACAGCAATTCACTGTTGGTCGCATGGCGCAGGTTGTTCACCTGACGGCGAGTACGTTCGTCAGTGAGAATTTTAAGAACCTTCAGCGGAATGGATACCGTGATTTTTTTTACTTGCTCGCTTTTCTTACCGTGTTCAGCGTAAGGGCTGACATATTCGCCGTTCCACTCAGCCATGGGACACCTTAAATTTATCAAAAAAAATAATGTTCTGAAAACCGGGGGATTATGCCCGATTTTCACTGATCTCACTAAATAAATGTCCCTTCAGGACCGGTAATTTCAGAGAAATGTGCGCTGGGTTATTCATTCAGCCACTGAATGCCAGTCCGGCTCTTCCACGCTGCACAAGGCCAGAGGACTCTGATACCTACAATTTTAGCGGGTATTCCCCTGACGCTCAATCTATACGCAAAGAAGTTTAGATGTCCAGATGTATTGACGTCTATCTTGTCAGCGATTAATCTTTGTTACCTCATCCTCAGCACCCCCGGCAGGGAGAAACAACGTATGACGCTCAAGCAAGCGACGATAGCCGTCGGAAGTGGCCTCAATAGTGACCAGCAATATGGCTGTGTGGTTCCACCGATTAACCTTTCCAGCACCTATAATTTCGAAGATTTTAATCAGCCACGAGCCCACGACTACTCCCGACGCGGTAACCCGTCGCGCGATATCGTGCAGCGCGCGCTGGCTGATCTCGAAGGCGGTGCCGGTGCGGTAATGACCAGCAGCGGCATGTCGGCCATTCATCTGGTGTGTACGGTGTTTCTTAAGCCTGGCGATCTGCTGCTAGCGCCTCACGACTGCTACGGCGGCAGCTACCGCCTGTTCGACAGCTTGAGCAAGCGCGGTGCCTATCGCGTGAAGTTTGTGGATCAAGGCGACCCGCAGGCTCTGGCGGCGGCGCTCGAGGAAAAACCTAAGCTGGTGTTGATTGAAACCCCAAGCAATCCGCTGCTGCGCGTGGTAGATATTCAGGCCATTTGCGATGCTTCGCACGCGGTCGGTGCGCTTACCGTGGTGGACAACACCTTCCTCAGCCCGGCTTTACAACAGCCGTTGAAACTTGGCGCGGATTTAGTAGTCCATTCATGTACTAAATATCTGAACGGTCATTCAGACGTGGTGGCTGGTACGGTGATTTCGAAAACTGCCGAGCACGCGACCGAACTGGCGTGGTGGGCGAATAACATCGGCGTGACCGGTGCGGCTTTCGACAGCTATTTATTACTGCGCGGCCTGCGCACGCTCACCGTGCGCGTGAAACAGCAGCAGGAAAATGCGTTAGCTATTGTTGCTTATTTACAGCAGCAACCGCAGGTGAAAAAGCTGTATCATCCTTCTCTGCCAGAAAACCAAGGGCATGAGATCGCTCGCCGCCAGCAGTATGGTTTTGGCGCGATGATCAGTTTTGAATTCGACGGAGATGAAGCCCATTTGCGTCATTTCCTCTCGGAATTGAAGTTATTTACCCTCGCGGAGTCTCTGGGCGGGGTGGAAAGTCTGATATCCCACACGGCCACCATGACTCACGCAGGCATGGCACCTGAAGCGCGCAAAGCGGCGGGGATTTCCGACAGTTTGCTCAGAGTTTCTGTAGGTCTCGAAGACAGTGAAGATTTGATTGCTGATCTGGAACACGCATTCCAGGCAGCGGCAACGAGGTAAGAATGAATGCAATAGCGGTAGCAGCGCCGGCAGGAAGTCGGCAGTTGCACAAATTTGGTGGTAGCAGTCTGGCCGACGTGAAATGTTATTTGCGCGTGGCTGGGATCATGGCCGAGTACGGCAATCCGGGCGACATGATGGTGGTGTCGGCGGCGGGCAGTACCACCAACCAGCTGATCAGCTGGTTGAAGCTAAGCCAAAGCGATCGTCTGTCGGCACATCAGGTGCAGCAGGCGCTACGTCGCTATCATACTGAGTTGATCACAGGGCTTCTGCCGCCAGAAATGGCAGAACCGCTTATTGCTCATTTCATTCAAGACCTTGAGCGTCTGGCCGTGTTGCTTGATGGTAAGATCACCGACGCGGTTTACGCCGAAGTGGTCGGGCATGGCGAAGTGTGGTCTGCCCGCCTGATGGCCGCCGTATTGTCGAAAAAAGAGCTTCCTGCCGCGTGGCTCGACGCGCGCGAGTTCTTGCGCGCCGAGCGCGCCGCTCAGCCACAGGTGGATGAAGGTCGCTCTTATCCTTTATTACAGCAACTGCTGGCGCAACATCCTCAGCATTATCTGGTAGTTACCGGCTTTATCTCGCGCAACGATGCGGGCGAAACCGTGCTGCTGGGGCGTAACGGCAGTGACTACTCGGCCACGCAAATTGGCGCGTTGGCGGGGGTGAATCGCGTCACCATCTGGAGCGACGTCGCCGGTGTTTACAGCGCCGACCCGCGCAAAGTGAAAGATGCCTGCCTGCTGCCGTTGCTGCGTCTGGACGAAGCCAGCGAGCTGGCCCGTCTTGCCGCGCCAGTGCTGCATACCCGTACGCTTCAGCCGGTGTCCGGCAGCGATATCGACTTGCAGCTGCGCTGTAGCTATCAGCCGGAACAAGGCTCGACGCGCATTGAGCGCGTGCTGGCTTCCGGCACGGGCGCGAAAATCGTCACCAGCCACGACGATATCTGTCTGATCGAAATCGCTATCCCTAGCGAGCACGATTTCCAGCTGGCGCATAAAGACGTCGAGCTGCTGCTCAAACGCGCGCAAATCAAACCACTGGCCACCGGCATCCACCCGGATCGCAACCTATTGCAGCTTTGCTACACCTCAGAAGTGGTAAACAGCGCGCTGCTGGTGCTGGAAGAGGCCGGTCTGCCGGCGCGTTTATCGCTGCGTGAAGGTTTGGCGATGGTCGCGCTGGTGGGGGCCGGGGTGTGCAAGAACCCGCTGCACAGCCACCGTTTCTATCAAGAACTCAAAGACCAGCCGGTGGAATTCATCTGGCAAGCCGAAGATGGCATTAGTCTGGTTGCCGTGCTGCGTCTTGGGCCAACTGAGCATTTGATTCAGGGGCTGCATAAGACCCTGTTCCGCGCTGAAAAGCGTATCGGCCTGATGCTGTTTGGCAAAGGCAATATCGGTTCGCGCTGGCTTGAGCTGTTTGCCCGCGAGCAGAAAAACATTTCCGCCCGCAGTGGTTTTGAATTCGTGCTGGCCGGCGTGGTGGACAGTAAACGCAGTTTGCTCAACTACGACGGGCTGGACGCCAGTCGCGCCTTGGCCTTCTTTGAAGACGAAGCCCGCGATCACGATGAAGAATCGCTGTTCCTGTGGATGCGTGCTCACCCGTATGACGATTTGGTGGTGCTCGACGTCACCGCCAGCGGCGATATTGCAGACCAGTATCTGGACTTCGCCAGTTACGGTTTCCACGTGATTAGCGCCAACAAACTGGCCGGGGCCTCTGACAGCAACAAGTACCGCCAAATTCGCGACGCCTTCGCCAAAACCGGCAGCCACTGGCTGTACAACGCCACCGTGGGCGCGGGTTTGCCGATTAACCACACCGTGCGTGACCTGCGCGAAAGCGGCGACAGCATTCTGGCGATTAGCGGGATATTCTCCGGCACGCTGTCATGGCTGTTCCTGCAATTTGACGGCACCTTGCCATTTACCGAGCTGGTGGATCTGGCGTGGCAGCAAGGGCTGACTGAGCCTGACCCGCGCGTCGATTTGTCCGGTCAGGACGTGATGCGCAAGCTGATTATTTTGGCGCGTGAGGCGGGCTACGATATCGAGCCGAGCCACGTTCGCGTCGAGTCTTTAGTGCCGGAAGGCTGCGAAACCGGCTCGGTTGACCAATTCTTTGAAGATGGCGAAGCGTTGAATCAGCAGATGCTGCAACGTCTGGAAGCGGCGCGCGAAATGGGGCTGGTGCTGCGTTACGTGGCGCGTTTTGATGCCAACGGTAAGGCGCGCGTTGGCGTGGAAGCCGTGCGCGATGACCATCCGCTGGCGTCGCTGCTGCCTTGCGATAACGTGTTTGCTATCGAAAGCCGCTGGTATCGCGATAACCCACTGGTGATTCGCGGGCCGGGCGCGGGGCGCGATGTTACCGCCGGCGCGTTGCAATCTGACCTTAACCGTTTGAGCCAGCTGCTTTAATTCCTACTATCCCCTTCCGACGCCTGTCGGGAGGGGCTTCATGCCGTTTTTTCCTCCTCGCCAATACTTTATTCCCCAACTTGAAATTCATTCAATTTGAGTGAAGATTAATCATAGTTAGACGCTTTTTTGTCGTTGACACATTTGCTCGCATCCTTCATTGTCTATCCATACGTTTAGGTGTTTAGACGTCTAGATGCTTACAAATCTAGAACAAATCAATAACAAGATGTCGTGAGCCACGAGGTAGAAAGCATGAGTTTTTTCCACGCCAATCAACGCGAAGCTTTGAACCAGAACCTGTCAGAGTTGCAGGGCCAGTTTAACGTCTCTTTTGAGTTTTTCCCGCCGCGCACTAGCGAGATGGAAGACACGCTGTGGAGCTCTATCGATCGCCTGAGCAGCCTTAAGCCGAAATTCGTTTCCGTGACCTACGGCGCGAACTCCGGTGAACGTGAGCGCACGCACAGTATCATCAAAGGCATTAAAGAGCGCACCGGGCTGGAAGCTGCGCCGCATCTGACCTGCGTGGACGCCTCCCGTGAAGAGTTGACGCAAATCGCCCAGGATTACTGGGACAGCGGCATCCGCCACATCGTGGCGCTGCGCGGTGACCTGCCTCCGGGCGGCGGCGTTCCTGAGTTATACGCCACGGATCTGGTGCAATTGCTGAAAGGCGTGGGCGACTTCGATATCTCCGTGGCGGCGTATCCTGAAGTTCATCCTGAAGCCAAAAGCGCGCAGGCTGACCTGATTAACCTGAAACGCAAAATCGACGCGGGCGCTAACCGCGCCATCACCCAGTTCTTCTTCGACGTCGAAAGCTACCTGCGTTTCCGCGATCGCTGTGCCGGACAGGGCATTGATGTGGAAATCGTGCCGGGTATCCTGCCAGTCTCTAACTTCAAACAGCTGACGCGCTTTGCCACCATGACCAACGTGCGCGTGCCGCACTGGATGACGCGCCAGTTCGAAGGCTTAGACGATGACCCGGAAACCCGCAAAATGGTGGGAGCCAACATCGCCATGGACATGGTTAAAATCCTCAGCCGCGAAGGGGTGAAGGATTTCCACTTCTACACCTTGAACCGCGCCGAAATGAGTTACGCCATCTGCCACACGCTGGGGGTGCGTCCGGGCCTTGCCACTCCATTGAGTGCGGCCGTTTAACCATTCAAATCTTATGCATAAAAAAACCGGCTTAATCGCCGGTTTTTAGTTTTTGCTTCTCTTAACTTGTCAGCACTAGCCGGTGTTGCGCATACCCGCCGCCACGCCCGCAATCGTCACCATCAACGCCTGCTCAACGCGCGCATCTGGCGTACTGCCTTCTTTCTCTAACTGGCGTGAGCGGTGCAGCAACTCGGCCTGCAGCACGTTCAGTGGGTCAGTGTAGACGTTACGCAGGGCGATAGACTCGGCAATCCACGGCAGGTCAGCCATCAGGTGGTCATCGTTGGAAATCGCCAACACCACTTTGATGTCGCTTGCCAGCTGGTCGCGCAGCTTCTGGCCCAGCGGCCACAGCTCTTTATCCACCAGACGCTGGTCGTAATACTCCGCCAGCCACAGGTCGGCTTTGGCGAAGACCATCTCCAGCATGCCGATACGCGTCGAGAAGAACGGCCAGTCGTGGCACATCGCCTCAAGTTCATCGCGTTTACCGGCATCTACCACGGCTTGCAGGCCCGCACCCGCGCCGAGCCAGGCTGGCAGCATCAGGCGGTTTTGCGTCCAGGCGAAGATCCACGGAATGGCGCGCAGGCTTTCGACGCCGCCGTTGGCCTTGCGCTTCGCCGGGCGTGAGCCCAATGGCAGTTTGCCCAGCTCTTGCTCCGGCGTCGCCGCGCGGAAGTAAGGCACGAAATCTTTGTTTTCGCGCACATAGCCGCGATACATGTTGCAGGAGACGTCGGACAGCTGCTCCATAATGTCCACCCAGGCTTTTTTCGGCTCTGGCGGCGGCAACAGGTTGGCTTCCAGGATCGCGCCGGTATAGAGTGCCAGACTGCTGATGGTGACTTCTGGCAGGCCGAACTTGAAGCGAATCATCTCGCCCTGTTCGGTGACGCGCAGGCCACCCTTTAGGCTGCCCGGAGGCTGAGAGAGCAAGGCCGCGTGGGCCGGAGCGCCACCGCGACCGATAGAGCCGCCGCGTCCGTGGAACAGCGTCAGCAGCACGCCCGCTTTCTCGCAGGTTTTGATTAATGCGTCCTGAGCGCGGTATTGCGCCCATGAAGCCGCCATCACGCCAGCGTCTTTCGCCGAGTCGGAATAGCCAATCATGACCATCTGTTTGCCCTGAATGGTGCCGCGATACCAGTCGATATTCAGCAGCTGAGTCATTACGGAGTCAGCATTGTTCAGGTCATCAAGGGTTTCGAACAGCGGCGCTACCGGCAGAGTGAACGGGCAACCCGCCTCTTTCAGCAGCAGGTGAACGGCCAGCACGTCAGACGGCGTTTTCGCCATAGAAATGACGTAAGCGGCAATTGAGCCTTCCGGCGCTTCGGCAATTACCTGACAGGTGTCGAGCACCTCTTTGGTGTACTCGCTCGGCTCCCAGAAGCGCGGAACCAGCGGGCGCTGTGAGTTCAGTTCGCGGATCAGGAAGGCCTGTTTGTCAGACTCTGACCAGCTTTCGTAATCGCCCAAACCAAGGTAACGGGTGATTTCGGCAATGGCGTCGGTATGGCGGGTGCTCTCTTGGCGGATGTCGATACGCACCAGCGGCACGCCGAAGCAGCGCACGCGGCGCAGGGTATCCAGCAACTGGCCGTTGGCGATAATGCCCATTCCACAGGCAACCAGTGACTGGTAGCAGGCGTAGAGCGGCTCCCACAGCTGGTCATTGTTGACCAATAAATCGTGAGGCTGTGGCAGGCGTTCGCCTTTCAGACGCGCTTCCAAATAGACCTGCGTGGAGGTCAGCTGGCTGCGCAGGCGCTTCATGATCACGCGGTAAGGCTCAATGCCTTCTTCACCACCGGCGCGCTCGCGCAGTTCATCAGTGGCTTCGGTCATGGAAAGCTCGGAAATCAGCACCGCGACGTCGCGTAGGAACAGATCAGTGGCTTTCCAGCGGCTCAGTAAAAGAACGTGGCGCGTGATGTCTGCCGTGACGTTTGGGTTGCCGTCGCGGTCGCCACCCATCCAAGATGTGAAGCGAACCGGCACGGCTTCTACTGGCATTTTGTAGTCCAGCGAGGTTTCGAGCTGTTCGTTGAACTCGCGCAGGAATGACGGCACGCCTTCCCACAGGCTATTCTCAACGACCGCAAATCCCCATTTGGCTTCATCAACCGGGGAAGGGCGGTGTTTACGAATTTCATCGGTATGCCATGACTGGGCAATCAGCTGGCGCAGGCGGCGCATAATCTGCTTGCGCTCGTAATCCGCCAGATCGTTATGGTCGAGCTGCTTGAGGCAGTTATTCACTTCCACCAATTTGTGGATCAGCGTCCGGCGGGCAATCTCTGTTGGGTGAGCCGTCAGCACCAGCTCGATAGAAAGCTCTTCAACCGCGTCACGCAGTTGCTGATCGGTCAGATTTTTGGCTTTCAGGCGCTCAATTAGCTGCGCCAGTACTTCAGGGTTGCTGGCCGCTTCGCCATTAGGCGAAATGCTGTGGTACTGCTCGGCCACGTTGGTCAGATTGAGGAATTGGCTAAAAGCACGGGCCACTGGCAATAACTCGTCGTTGGACAAGTTTTGCAGCGTGGAGAGCAGCTCTTGGCGATCTGCTTCATTTCCAGCGCGTGAGGATTTGGATAACTTACGAATTTTCTCAACACGATCAAGGATATGTTCTCCCAACGTATCTTTGATGGTGTCGCCAAGCAGTTTACCTAAGGTACTGACATTACTGCGCATTGCGGAATATTGTTCGTTCATATTACCTCTGTTGACCTCGGACCCGATTTTTATAATTTGTAGATAACTTTCACCCGTAAGGCTGTGACGCCTTTTTCTGTCTGCCAAACCTTCTCTTTTTTTAATTACACAACTGTTTTACCGCAAAAACGTCGTTTCCTTCACTAAAAAAAGGCATTTTTCGTCAATGTGGCTGAAATTTAATTACAGCTCACAAGGTATCAGTTTGTCTAATCAGCATATTGTCCAGTATCAAGAGCGCCCTGCGACGCCCTTGATATGGCTGCTCTTTCTTCACTTATACGTGATGGCAGAAGTGATGAACCACTTGCGCGATCAGCTCGCGAGTCGGCTTGATGAAGGCGGTATCGATGTATTCATCCGGCTGGTGCGCCTGCTCAATCGAACCAGGCCCTAAGACCAGTGTCGGGCACAGCTCTTGGATAAACGGCGCTTCGGTACAGTAGTTAACAATCTCCGTTTCCACGCCCAGCAGCTTCTCCACCACCTGCACCAGCTGGTGGTCCGGCGGGCATTCATAGCCCGGAATCGGCGGATGCAGCTCTTCGATGGCGACGCGGCCCGGCCAGCGACTGCTAACTGGCTCCAGCGCTTCTTGTAACAGGCCGTCGAGATCAGACAGCGTCAGCCCCGGCAGTGGGCGGATGTCCATATGCAGCTCACAGCAGGCGCAAATACGGTTGGCCGCATCGCCGCCGCTAATGTGGCCGAAGTTCATGGTTGGATAAGGAATGACAAAGCCGCTGTGGTTGTAGCGCTCTTTCAAAGTGTTACGCAGGCCAATCAGCTGGGTAATGGAGTCATGCATCAGGTCGATAGCGTTCACGCCGCGCGCCGGGTCGCTAGAGTGGCCCGATTGCCCGGTGATGCGAATCGCATTCGAAATATGGCCTTTATGCGCACGAACCGGCTTCAACGACGTCGGTTCGCCGATGATCGCGCAGTCTGGGCGAATGGCGGTATTTTTCGAAAAATAGCTCGCGCCTGCCATGGTGGTTTCTTCATCGGCGGTGGCAAGGATATATAGAGGTTTAGTCAGTTTGGTTGTATCAATATCCCGCAGCGCATCGACGATAAAAGCGAAGAAACCTTTCATGTCGGCGGTACCCAGACCATAGAGCTTATTTTCATGCTCGGTCAGGGTGAAAGGGTCGCGAGTCCAGCGGCCATCGTCGAAGGGGACGGTATCGGTATGGCCCGCCAGCAGCAGGCCGCCAGCGCCTTGGCCCACGCTTGCCAACATATTGAATTTATTGCGAGTATTCGGCACAGGTTGGATTTCAACCTTAAAACCTAGATCGCGGAACCAGCCTGCTAACAGGTTGATTAGCTTTTCGTTGCTTTGATCTAATGCGCTGTCTGTGGCACTGATCGAAGGTATCGCGATTAATGCCCGATAAAGCTCAATAAAAGGAGGTAATTTCATCTTCACTGTTGACAGCCTTTAGTTAGGGTAGTATTCATATTCATGCAGTTTATGTGAATAAAAATACAATATGCCAGCGCGTAAGGGAACCGGAAATAACGGTCGGTTTAACCCAACGCAGTTGCTGAGAATCTCGCGGGTGAACGGCGTATGACGCGGTGAACCCTGTTACCTAAGAAGTACGCTGTATCGCAAAGCCATACAGTTAAGTTGAGAAGGTGAACAGACCCCATGTTGAATACGCTGATTGTTGGTGCCACAGGCTATGCCGGAGCTGAACTCGCTGCCTACCTGAATCGCCACCCACAGATGAACATAACCGCTTTAATGGTTTCAGCGCAAAGTGCAGATGCAGGAAAATTGCTTTCTGATTTGCACCCTCAGTTAAAAGGCATCCTCGATCTGCCTGTTTTGCCAATGAAAAACGTGGAAGACGCGGCGAAAGATATCGATGTGGTTTTTTTAGCCACTGCCCATGAAGTCAGCCACGATTTGGCGCCGCAATTTTTGGCCGCGGGCTGCGTGGTGTTTGACCTGTCCGGTGCCTTCCGCGTCAACAAGCCTGATTTCTACTCCGAATTTTACAGCTTTGAACACCAGCACCTCGACTGGCTGGACAAGGCGGTGTACGGCCTTGCTGAATGGCAAGCCGACAAACTCAAAACCGCGCAACTCATCGCGGTCCCAGGCTGCTACCCAACGGCGTCTCAGCTGGCGTTAAAACCGCTGGTGGAAAATGGCCTGTTGAATGAAGACCAGTGGCCGGTGATTAACGCGACCAGCGGCGTGAGCGGCGCGGGGCGTAAAGCCTCTCTCGGCACCAGCTTCTGCGAAGTCAGCCTGCAACCTTACGGCCTGTTCAATCATCGTCACCACCCAGAAATTGTAGAGCATCTCGGCGTGCCGGTGATCTTTACCCCGCACCTGGGCAACTTCCCGCGCGGCATTCTGGCCACCATCACTTGCCGCCTGAAAGCGGGCGTGACGGCGCAGGACGTGGCGGAAGCCTTCCATAACGCTTACCACGACAAACCTCTGGTGCGTCTCTACACCAAGGGCGTTCCGGCGTTGAAAGACGTGGTGGGCCTGCCGTTCTGCGACATCGGTTTTGTGGTGAAAGGCGAGCACCTGATTGTGGTTGCGACAGAAGATAACCTGCTAAAAGGCGCGTCGGCGCAAGCAGTGCAATGTCTGAACCTGCGCTTTGGTTTCCCAGAAACCCAATCGCTGCTTTAATTTATCTTGGTCTAAAATCAAACATTTACTTAAATCGATTGAGGCGCGAACAGCTATGAATCCGTTAGTTATCAAATTAGGTGGTGTGTTGCTGGACAATGAAGAAGCGCTCGAGCGCCTGTTCATGGCGCTGGTGACTTATCGCCAGCAATATCAGCGCCCATTGGTGATCGTTCACGGCGGCGGTTATCTGGTCGATGAGTTGATGAAGAAACTCAACCTGCCCGTGGTGAAGAAGGCTGGCCTGCGCGTAACCCCTGCGGACCAAATCGACATCATCACCGGCGCATTGGCCGGTAGCGCCAACAAAACCCTGCTGGCGTGGGCGGTGAAAAACGACATCAACGCCGTTGGCCTGTCTTTGGCAGACGGCGGCTCGGTGGTGGTAACGCAACTGAGCGAAGAGCTGGGTAATGTCGGCAAAGCAGAAGTCGGCTCTCCGGCGCTGATTAACACCCTGACTGGCGCAGGCTACCTGCCGATTATCAGCTCCATTGGTATCACCGCCGATGGTGAACTGATGAATGTGAATGCTGACCAAGCCGCGACGGCGCTGGCAGCCACGCTGGGCGCAGATTTAATCCTGCTGTCAGATGTGAGCGGTATTCTCGACGGCAAAGGCCAGCGCATCCCGGAAATGACCACGCAGAAAGCGGAACAGCTGATTGAGCAAGGCATCATTACTGACGGCATGATTGTCAAAGTTCACGCAGCGCTAGACGCCGCGCGCTCTCTTGGCCGCCCGGTGGATATCGCCAGCTGGCGTCACGCCGAGCAGCTTCCGGCACTGTTTAATGGCACGGCGATCGGTACGCGTATTCTGGCGTGATCTTCATGCTTAACCCATTGACTGAATTATTAAATCAATAAAATTTTTAAAGGAAATCATCATGGCAGCAACCAAAGGCATCAAGAAAATCGTTCTGGCTTACTCTGGCGGTCTGGACACCTCGGCAATCATTCCATGGCTGAAAGAAAACTACGGCGACTGTGAAGTGGTGGCTTTCGTTGCAGATATCGGTCAAGAGCGTGCTGACCTCGAAGGAATCGAGCAGAAAGCCCTGCGCACCGGTGCTTCTGAGTGCCACGTGGTTGACCTGCGTGAAGAGTTCATCAAAGACTACGTTTACCCAGTGCTGAAAAGCGGCGCGTTGTATGAAGGCAGCTACCTGCTCGGTACCTCAATGGCGCGTCCGTTGATTGCTAAAGCACAGGTTGAGCTGGCGTTGAAAGTGGGCGCTGATGCACTGTGCCACGGCGCGACAGGTAAAGGTAACGACCAGGTGCGTTTCGAAACCACCTACACCGCGTTGGCTCCACAGCTGAAAGTGGTCGCTCCTTGGCGTGAGTGGGACCTGCGTTCTCGCGAAGCCCTGCTGGATTACCTGAAAGAGCGTAATATCCCGACCACCGCGTCGCTGGAAAAAATCTACAGCCGTGACGAAAACGCGTGGCACATCTCTACCGAAGGCGGCGTGCTGGAAAGCCCATGGAATGCAGCAAACAAAGATTGCTGGGCATGGACAGTCGCGCCAGAAGACGCGCCAGACGAAGCTGAGCTGGTCACCGTTAAAGTTGAGAAGGGTGCAGTGGTGGCGGTTAACGGCGTAGAGCTGACACCATTCCAGTGCCTCGAAGCGCTGAACGTGCTGGGCGTGAAACACGGCGTTGGCCGTATCGACATCGTGGAAAACCGCTTGGTAGGCATTAAGTCTCGTGGTTGCTACGAAACGCCGGGAGGCACCATTATGATGGCTGCGCTGCGTGGCGTTGAGCAGCTGGTTCTCGACCGTGACAGCTTCAAATGGCGTGAGCAGCTGGGCCATGAAATGTCTTACGTGGTTTATGATGGTCGTTGGTTCGCTCCGCTGCGTGAATCCATCCAAGCCGCCGCTGACGCGCTGGCAGAAGATGTGAATGGCGAAGTGGTGGTGAAGCTGTACAAAGGCACCGCGACGGCTATCCAGAAGAGTTCTCCGAACAGCATGTACTCTGAAGAGTTCGCTACTTTCGGTGAAGATGAAGTGTATGATCACAGCCACGCGGGCGGCTTTATCCGTCTGTTCTCGTTGTCATCCAGAATTCGTGCGCTGAACTCAAAGAAGCAGTAATTCGCGCGTAGAAAATATTTTAAGGGCGCACAGGCTGCGCCCTTTTGCATAGATCAAGGAGTACAGGTTATGGCACTTTGGGGCGGGCGTTTCACTCAGGCGGCAGACCAGCGTTTTAAAGAATTAAATGATTCCCTGCGTTTTGATTACCGTCTTGCCGAGCAGGATATTATTGGCTCGGTGGCGTGGTCGAAGGCGTTGGTGACGGTTAACGTGCTGACCGCCGAAGAGCAAATTCAGCTGGAAGAGGCTTTGGGCGTGCTGCTGGAAGAAGTTCGTGCTAACCCGCGCGCTATCTTAGCCAGCGACGCAGAAGACATTCACAGCTGGGTGGAAGGCAAGCTTATCGACAAAGTCGGTAACCTCGGTAAGAAGTTGCACACCGGCCGCAGCCGTAATGATCAGGTCGCCACTGACTTGAAACTATGGTGCAAAGAGCAGGTGCTGAGCCTGCAAGAGGCCGTGCGCCACTTGCAGCAGGCGCTGGTCGCCACTGCGCAAGCGAATCAGGACGCGGTCATGCCGGGCTACACCCACTTACAGCGCGCCCAGCCGGTAACTTTCGCACACTGGTGTCTGGCCTATGTCGAGATGCTGGCGCGTGATGAAAGCCGCCTGCAAGATACTCTGAAACGTCTGGACGTCAGCCCGTTGGGCAGTGGCGCACTGGCGGGCACGGCGTACCCAATGGACCGTGAGCAGTTGGCCGGTTGGTTAGGATTTGCCTCTGCCACCCGCAACAGCCTGGATAGCGTTTCGGACCGCGACCATGTGATGGAGCTGCTGTCGAACGCCTCTATCAGCATGATCCACCTGTCGCGCTTCGCCGAAGACCTGATTTTCTTCAACAGCGGAGAAGCGTCGTTTGTAGATCTGTCCGACCGCGTGACCTCTGGCTCATCCCTGATGCCACAAAAGAAAAACCCGGACGCGCTGGAGCTTATCCGTGGCAAGTGTGGCCGCGTGCAGGGCGCACTGACGGGCATCATGATGACCATGAAGGGCCTGCCGCTGGCGTACAACAAAGACATGCAGGAAGACAAAGAAGGTTTGTTCGACGCGCTCGACACTTGGATGGACTGTCTGCAAATGGCGGCGCTGGTGCTGGACGGTATTCAGGTCAAACGTCCGCGTTGTAAAGAAGCCGCGCAGCAAGGCTACGCGAACTCCACCGAGTTGGCGGATTATCTGGTCGCCAAAGGTGTGCCATTCCGCGAAGCCCACCATATTGTCGGTGAAGCCGTGGTGGAAGCCATTGCTCAGGGCAAAGCGCTGGAAGCTCTGCCATTGGCCGATTTGCAAAAATTCAGCAGCGTGATTGGCGATGACGTCTACCCAATCCTTGAACTGCAATCTTGCCTCGACAAGCGCGCAGCCAAGGGCGGCGTGTCACCACAGCAGGTTGCTCAGGCGATCAGCGATGCCAAAAGCCGCCTGGGCGAGTAATCGCTCACGGCGTCAGACCAAAAGGCTCCTGTTCAGGGGCCTTTTCTTTAGGTGAAAAACGGCAAAAAAAAGGCGGACATAAAGTCCGCCGAATGTTCACGTAGTCTCTCACTCGCCATCAGGTTACTTGCCTTGCAGCAATACCCTGATTTTGAGCTTCTTTCATTTTACTTATGTTAATTCTCTTACAATCTTTACGCGTCGTCTTATTGTGCCACTTCGCACACGTCTGCTTCGCTGTTCAGATAGACATCCAGATCGTCGCTTCCCCCGATGTGGCGACCACCAATAAAGACTTGTGGCACAGTTGCACGGCCTGTTACAGCGCGCAGGCTGACCGTAGTCGCGTCTTTACCTAATACAATTTCTTCATACTGAATGCCGCGCTCTTGCAGCATTTGTTTCGCTTTAGAGCAGAAAGGGCAGCCCGGCTTGGTGAACACGGAAACCGATTCCTGCACTTTATAATCCGGCGCCAGATACTTCAGCATGGTATCGGCATCAGACACTTCAAACGGGTCGCCCGGCTTGTTTGGCTCAATAAACATCTTCTCTACCACGCCGTTACGCACCAGCATGGAGTAACGCCAAGAGCGCGGGCCGAAGCCTAAATCAGCTTTTTCAACCAGCATGTTCATGCCTTTGGTGAATTCGCCGTTGCCGTCAGGAATGAAGGTGATGTTGGCGGCGCTTTGCTCAGCCTTCCACGCATTCATGACGAAAGTATCGTTGACGGAGACACACAGAATGCTGTCTACGCCGTGGCTCTTAAACACGCCTGCCAGCTCGTTGTAGCGCGGCAAGTGGCTCGAAGAGCATGTCGGGGTAAAGGCACCCGGCAGCGAAAATACAATGACCGTTTTATTTTTAAACAGTTGATCGGTGCTGAGATCCAGCCATTGGTCTCCTTGACGAGTGTGGAAAGTAACTTGTGGAACTTGTTTCCCTTCGTGGCTTGTAAACATCAGTAACCTCTTAATTTATAAAATATAAAACTTGCGCTCTGTCAGTATCGTTTCGATGTGTGCCATTATTAACGATTGTTGTTGATAGTTATAATCGTTGATTGCTATCTTATCTATCGCCGCGAGCTATCGTCTCGACCTGTTATGGCAATGGAGGAAAAATGAATATTCGTGATTTGGAGTATCTGGTGGCTTTGGCGGAGTTCCGTCATTTTCGACGCGCTGCGGATTCTTGTCATGTGAGCCAGCCGACCTTAAGCGGGCAGATCCGCAAGCTGGAAGATGAGCTGGGCGTGATGCTGCTTGAGAGAACCAGCCGCAAAGTGCTGTTCACCCAGGCGGGTTTATTGCTGGTGGATCAAGCCAGAACCGTGCTGCGCGAAGTGAAAGTGCTGAAAGAGATGGCCAGCCAGCAAGGCGAGGCGATGTCCGGGCCGCTGCACATTGGGCTTATCCCGACCGTTGGGCCTTACCTGCTGCCGCAAATCATTCCTACGTTGCACAAAACCTTTCCAAAGCTGGAAATGTACTTACACGAAGCCCAGACCCAGCAACTGCTGGCGCAGCTCGACAGCGGCAAGCTCGATTGCGCGATTTTAGCCTTGGTCAAAGAGAGCGAAGCCTTTATCGAGGTGCCGCTGTTTGATGAGCCGATGAAGCTGGCGATTTATGACGAGCACCCGTGGGCCTCGCGCGATCGCGTCGCCATGGCCGATTTAGCCGGAGAAAAGCTGCTGATGCTGGAAGATGGTCACTGTTTGCGTGATCAAGCGATGGGCTTCTGTTTTCAGGCCGGGGCGGATGAAGACACGCATTTCCGCGCGACGAGCCTTGAAACCCTGCGCAACATGGTCGCGGCAGGCAGTGGTATTACGCTGTTACCGTCATTATCGGTGCCAAAAGAGCGCAGCCGCGATGGCGTCACCTATTTGGTGTGCGACAAGCCGGAACCGAGACGCACCATTGCTCTGGTGTATCGTCCCGGTTCCCCGCTGCGTGGCCGCTATGAGCAGCTTGCGGAAGCCATTAAGGTTCACATGCAAGCTCATATGGATAACGCTGCGTTAAAACAGGCGGTTTAATCCATTCAGGGCGGCAACGCGATACGCTTCCGCCATGGTTGGATAGTTGAAGGTAGTATTAACGAAATACTCGATAGTATTGCCTTCGCCTTTCTGTTCCATGATCGCCTGCCCGATGTGGATAATCTCCGCCGCACGCTCGCCAAAGCAATGAATACCAAGGATTTCTTTGGTATCACGATGGAACAGCAGCTTCAGACTCCCCACGTTCATCCCGGCGATTTGCGCCCGTGCCAGATGTTTAAACTGCGCGCGGCCCACTTCGTACGGTACCTTCATGGCGGTCAGATCTTGTTCGGTTTTACCGACAGAACTAATTTCCGGAATGGTGTAAATCCCGGTCGGAATGTTTTCAATCAGATGAACTTTGGCTTCGCCCTGAATCATCGCCTGCGCGGCAATGCGGCCCTGATCGTAAGCTGCCGACGCCAGGCTCGGGTAGCCAATGACATCACCCACGGCATAGATATGCGACAGCGCGGTTTGATACATGCTGTTCACTTTCAACAAGCCACGGCTATCAGCCACTAAGCCAATGTTTTCTAAGCCCAGTTGGTCGGTGTTACCTGTACGTCCATTGGCGTAAAGCAGGGCATCTGCTTTGACCTTCTTGCCGGATTTCAGGTGCATGATCACGCCATCTTCAACGCCTTCAATCTTCTCAAACTCTTCGTTGTGACGAATCACCACGCCGTTGTTCCAGAAATGGTAGGAGAGGGCGTCAGACATCTCTTGGTCGAGGAATGACAGCAGGCGGTCACGGGTGTTTATCAAGTCGACTTTGACATTCAAACCACGGAAAATCGACGCGTATTCGCAACCGATCACCCCGGCGCCATAGATGATGACGTGGCGCGGCTCGTGGCTCAGTTCAAGGATTAAGTCGCTGTCGTAGATGCGTGGGTGGCTAAAGTCGACGCCGTGCGGGCGGTAAGGGCGCGAGCCGCAGGCGATGACGATATTGTCGGCGGTAAGCTCTTCATGGGTGCCATCGGCGTAGCGCACGCTGACCGTGTGTTCATCCACGAAGCTGGCGTCACCGGCGAAAAGCTGGCACTGGTTGCGCTCATAAAAACCCTGACGCATGCGAGTTTGCTGATTAATCACTGAGTCAGCGTGGCGTAGGATGTCGGGGAAGCTTGAACTCAAGGTGCGGGAATTGTCGCTATACAGCGGATTTTGGTTGAATTCGATAATTCTGCTGACGGCGTGGCGCAGGGCTTTCGAAGGGATGGTTCCCCAGTGAGTACAGCCGCCACCGACGTTATTATAGCGTTCGATGACCGCAACTCTGGCCCCTTGTTTAACCAGTCCCATAGCGGCGCCTTCTCCGCCAGGGCCTGAGCCGATGATAATGGCATCAAAATGAGATTGCTGTTGCATGGTTCGAAACCTATTTTTTATACAAAATAACAACGAGAAAGTAACATATTAGTCCTGTTTTCCCTACAAGCAGTTGTCAATTCGTGGGAAAACCGCAACATTCAGACCCACTTTATCCTCTCTTTTCTATACCTCGGCGGGTTAAAAAATTTGGTATAGTGAAATCATAACGAGTCATTTTATTAACACCTTTAATAAGAAGAAAACACTGCGGATGAAGGTTATGGGCGTAAGAGCACAACAAAAAGAGCGCACGCGCCGCTCACTGATTGAGGCGGCATTTAGCCAGCTCAGTGCTGAACGCAGCTTTGCCAGTTTAAGTCTGCGTGAAGTTTCCCGCGAGGCTGGGATCGCACCCACCTCTTTTTACCGCCATTTCCGCGATGTTGATGAACTCGGCCTGACCATGGTAGACGAGAGTGGGTTAATGCTTCGTCAACTGATGCGTCAAGCGCGTCAGCGCATTGCCAAAGGTGGCAGCGTGATTCGCACCTCCGTATCGACTTTTATGGAGTTCATTGGCAATAATCCTAACGCCTTTCGCTTACTGCTGCGCGAACGCTCCGGGACCTCTGCGGCCTTCCGCGCCGCCGTCGCTCGCGAAATTCAGCACTTTATTGCAGAACTGGCAGATTATTTACAACTCGAAAACCACATGCCGCGTAGCTTTACTGAAGCGCAGGCAGAAGCCATGGTGATCATCGTCTTTAACGCCGGTGCCGAAGCGCTGGATGTTGATATAGCCCAGCGTCGCCAGCTCGAAGAGAGACTGGTGCTGCAGCTACGTATGATTTCTAAAGGTGCATATTACTGGTATCGCCGTCAGCAGGAGCGCACGGCGGTGTCTCCAACTAATAAGTCCAGAGGTACTGAAGATGACCGAACAACCGAACCAGGATAATGGCACTTTGCTCCTGGCTCTGATTGCCGGACTGTCGATCAACGGCACGTTCGACGCGTTTTTTAGCTCCGTAGTAACCTTCTCCGTTTTTCCCGTGATAGCACTTTGCCTTGCGGTCTATTGCCTGCATCTGCGCTATCACCACAAAGAAATGGCCAAGGGATTACCGACCTTAGCGGCGGCCAGCTTCCTGCTCGGTTTCCTGCTTTACAGCACTATCGTGCGCGCGGAGTACCCGCAGCTGGGTTCCAACTTCCTGCCGTCGCTGATTAGCGTGGTGCTGGTGTTCTGGATTGGTATCAAGCTGAAGAAGCGCAAAGCAGACAACCTCTAATTTTGCCACTGCGGCTTACCCTAGTGAGCACATCAAGGCAGCCAGCTGGCTGCCTTTGTTTTATCTGCCATCCTCACCCGTTATCCCTGATGTCGCAGATCCATTCCCTGATTATTTATGAAACAACAGTTCATTAATATCAAACTACTGTTTAGTAATTAGATGTTGATCAGCTAAACCTTTCTATAATTGCCACATGTTAGAGATGAGTGGCAAAAACAGAAAGGTCTTCGGCCTCCCCCATCGCTAATTTGAATCATGGCAGAGCGGACCCGCGTCCATTTGGATTCTGCCTACGTTTGGCAGTGATTCAATAAGGGGCTGACGGCGATGAAAACACGAAAAATCGGACTACTAAATTACCTTGCTTACGGCTCGGGGGATTTTCTTGGCGCAGGGACGACGGCCTTAACCGCCGCGTGGCTACTCTATTTCTACACCACCTTCTGCGGGCTGACCCCGATTGAAGCAACCTTTATCTTTGCGACCGCCCGCGTGGCGGACGCCGTACTCAGCCCGCTGATGGGCTATCTGACGGATAACTTTGGCGGCACCTGGCTCGGCAAACGCTTTGGGCGGCGCAAGTTCTTCATTCTTCTCGGCATCCCCTGTGTGTTTAGCTACAGCCTGATGTGGGTTGGCGAGATGAACTACGTCTACTATCTGCTAACGTATCTGCTGTTCGACATCGTTTACACCATGATCCTTGTTCCTTATGAGACGCTGGTGCCGGAGATGACCGATGATTTCAAACAGAAAACCAAGTTTTCCGGGGCGCGTATCGCACTCGCACAGCTGTCGGCCATTTTGGCCGCCTTCCTGCCGGGGATCTTGTTGCAACAGCTGGGTAAAGATAATCCCCTCTCTTTCTTCTACTCGAGCTTGGTCTTCTCGGTGATCTGCGCGCTGGTGCTCACGCTGGTCTATTTCTTCACTTGGGAACGGCCGGCGGAGCTCAAGTCGGAAGCCATGTTAAAAATAGAACGCGAGCGCCAACAGCTGACGCTGGGTCAGAGCCTTAAGCGATTGAAAGTTGAACTCTCTTCAACGCTGCGCATTAAGATTTTCCGCCAGCATCTCGGCCTGTACCTTGGCGGCTATATCGCGCAGGACGTATTCAACGCGGTATTTACTTATTATGTGGTGTTTGTGCTGATGCAAACCGCCACTGTCGCCTCGAACCTGATGGGCGTGATGGCTATTCTGCAATTCGTCGCCGTGATTGCGATGATCCCATTGTGTATTCGCTTCGGGCCCGCGCCCTCTTATCGGCTGGCCGTGACCCTTTTTGCGCTGGCGGTGATCTCCTACGGTTTCCTCTATTTCAGCCACATGAGTGATTCGATGTCGCTGTTACTGTTGATCTCCGCATTGGCCGGGCTGGGGCGAGGGGGGATCAACTACGTGCCGTGGAATATCTACACCTATATTGCCGATGTTGATGAAACCATTACCGGCCAGAGGCGCGAGGGGATTTTTGCCGGCGTCATGACCCTAACGCGCAAGGCTTCGCAAGCTGGCGCGGTGATGTTAGTCGGCATCATTTTGCAACTGTCGGGTTTTGTCTCGGGCAAGAGCGAGCAGTTGCCATCGGTGGGGCATACCATCCTCGGCGTCTTGGTTGTGGGGTCGCTGGTGATGCTGACGATGGGCTTTATTATTTCGCTCTACTTCCGCCTCAATTTACAGACTCACCGCGTGCTGGTGCAGGAAACGCAAAAAATGCGTATCGCCAATCGCCCCGTCCCTGAGCAGATCACCACTGAAGACCGCGCCACCGTGGAACTCCTCACCGGCCTGCAATATGAGTCCTTGTGGGGTAATAACAATATTGGTTATTTGCATCGTAATAATCCGCCGCCGCAAAAAGCGACCTCTGAGGTTATGTCCGATTTACCCATTCAGCAGCAGGGTCAGCGCCCTTAAATAATGGAGAGCATCATGAAGGTTTTTGACGTTAAGCACAGCGCGCTGCTGAGGCAGCCTGAGTATTTTATCTCGCGAAACGAGCTACAGTCGCTGATTCATAAAGTGACTCATAATCTGGTGAATATTAAAGATGAAACCGGCGAGTTCCTGCTGCGTCTGGACGATGGCCGGGTTATTGATACCAAAGGCTGGGCGGGGTGGGAATGGACCCATGGCATCGGCCTATACGGTATTTATCAATATTATCAACAGACTGGCGATGACCAGATGCGGGCAATCATTGACGACTGGTTTACAGCAAGGCTGGCCGAAGGCACGCCAACCAAAAATGTTAACACCGTCTGCCCGTTCCTGACGCTGGCCTACCGTTATGAAGAAACCCGCAATCCGGCTTGGAAACCCTATCTTGAGCGCTGGGCGGAGTGGGTGATGCATGAGATGCCGCGCACCGAAAAATGCGGTATTCAGCACATCGTTTATAACAATGAAAATAGCCAGCAGATGTGGGATGACACGCTGATGATGAGCGTGATGCCCCTGGCGAAGATCGGCAAACTGCTCGGTAGACCGGAGTTTATCGAAGAGGCGACCTATCAGTTCCTGCTGCATATTCAGTACCTGATGGATCGCCAAACCGGCCTTTGGTTCCACGGCTGGACCTTTGACGGCCAGCATAATTTTGCTCAGGCTCGCTGGGCGCGAGGAAACAGTTGGATAACCGTCGCTATTCCTGAGTTTATCGAGCTGCTCGACTTACCGGAGGGCAACGCGACGCGCCGTTATTTACTGCAAGTTTTAGAGAGTCAGATTGCCGCGCTGGCGGCCTGTCAGGACGAAAGTGGTTTGTGGCATACGCTGTTGGATGACCCGAATTCTTATCTGGAAAGTTCAGCGGCGGCGGGATTTGCCTATGGGATCCTGAAGGCCGTTCGCAAACGCTATATAGATTCAAGCTATGCGCCGGTTGCCGAGAAAGCCGTGCGCGGCGTGATAAAGCAGATCAATCCGGCAGGCGAGTTGACGGGCGTTTCATTTGGCACCGCCATGGGCAGCGATCTGGATTACTACCGGCAAATCCCCATCACCTCCATGCCTTACGGGCAGGCGATGGCCGTGTTATGCCTGTCGGAATATCTGCGGGTCTATTTGTAGGGAAAATAGCTGACAGAAGTTTCAGCTGTAAAAAAGGCGGACTCACTCAGTGGCCCGCCTTATTGTTTTAAACTCTTCCTACCGGCGTTTTTCCAGCAGCACGCCGCATTCCATATGGTGGGTATAAGGGAATTGGTCGAACAGCGCCAGCTTGGTCAGGCTGTGGGTGTGGCTCAGCGTCTCGAGGTTGGCGCACAGCGTGTCCGGGTTGCAGGAGATATAGAGGATACGGTCGTAGCCTTGCACCATCTTCACTGTGTCATCGTCCAGCCCGCTGCGCGGTGGATCGACAAAAATGGTGTTACAGTCATAGCCGGACAAATCCACATCTTTTAAACGATGGAATTCGCGCACGCCGTTCATCGCCTGGGTGAAGTCTTCGGCCGCCATGCGGATAATCTGCACGTTATCAATCTGATTCGCTTCGATATTATATTGCGCCGCCGCCACGGACGGCTTGGCAATCTCAGTCGCCAGGACGCGGTTGAAGTTCCTTGCCAGCGCCAGCGAGAAGTTGCCGTTGCCGCAATAAAGCTCCAGCAGGTCGCCGGTCGAGCCTTCAGTAATGCCCAGCGCCCATTCGAGCATCTTGATGTTCATCTCGGCGTTTGGCTGGGTGAAGCTGTTCTCCACCTGACGATAAATCATGTCGCGGCCCGCCACTGGCAGCACTTCATCGACATAATCTTCGTCGAGCATGATTTTAGTTTTTGCCGCGCGGCCAATCAGCTGAATATCAAAGCCATCCTGACGCAGTTTGTCGCGCAGGATCGTAGCCGCCGCCGTCCACTCATCATCCAGCTTGCGGTGGTAGAGCAGAGAAGTGATCAACTTGCCGCTGCGCGTGGACAAGTAATCAATCTGGAAGATTTTGCGGCGCAATACCGGCTCTTCTTTAATAGCGGCAATCAGCACAGGCATCAGACGGTTAATCAGCTCGCTGGCGGCGGGGAACTGATCGACGCGCACGCGAGCCTTGGTCTGCTGATCAAACATAATGTGGTAGAGGTCGCCCTCATCATGCCAGACGCGAAACTCGGCGCGCATGCGATAGTGGCTGACCGGAGAGCGGAAAACCTCAGGAGCCGGCGCCTGAAAAGGCGTCATCATCGCCGTGAGACGTGCGGTCTTTTCCGCCAGTTGGTCGTCGTATTGTTCAATGGGCAGGTTTTCAGGCGTCATGATTTATCTCGTCTACTGCGGGTAAATGGGCGAACTTAGCGGGGGATTGTAGGGAATGCTCCCGCGAAGTCCAGTTTTCCGCTTATTCATGGGCGTTATTACCATGCTTCTCACGCAACCTATTTGATTAAAATTTAATGGCCCTTACGGATGTCTGGATTTCCAAAAGGGTTGATCGTAGGATGCAATTCGGCCTCGATAATAGAGTTAAAAGGGAATCCGGTGTGAATCCGGAACTGGCGCGCAGCGGTATGGGGAAGTCAAGGCGATAGCAGCTTGAGCTGTTACCGACACTGTCTGGTTCTTCTTTCTTTATATAGAGAACTTTTTATAGAGAATGTAAGAGAGATGGGAAGTCATCGCCCGGTGGCGGCATATTATTTTTTTCTTTAATTAGCCAATAAATCCTAAGTCCGAAAACCTGCCGATATTCCGTCGCATTTTCACCCTCGTCGCGAGAACGTGGGTGTTTTTCTGCGGCATCCGCCAATTAAGTTTGGATGCTCAATTCATGACAATTAAAAAGCACGCGCTGCTGACGGTATTATCCGTCACGGCTTTTTCAGGGTGGGCGCAGGACAATACCTCTTCTGATAACAACGACAATCTCGTTGTGACCGCCAACCGTTTTCCACAGCCCGTCTCTTCAGTATTAGCCCCAACCGATGTGGTGACCCGCGAGGATATTGATCGCTGGCAGTCTAAATCCGTGGTGGATGTATTACGCCGCCTGCCGGGCGTGGATATTGCGCAAAATGGCGGCATGGGCCAACTGAGTTCTTTATTTGTGCGCGGCACCAACTCCAGCCACACATTAGTCTTAATTGACGGTGTGCGTTTAAATCAGGCGGGTATTTCGGGCTCAACTGACCTTAGCCAGATCCCTATCGCGTTGGTACAGCGGATTGAATTTATCCGTGGGCCGCGCTCGGCGGTTTACGGCTCCGACGCCATTGGTGGCGTGGTCAACATTATTACCACCCGCGACAAGGATGGGACGACCCTCGGGGCGGGTATCGGCTCGAATGGGTATCAAAATTACAATGGCTCTACACAGCAGAAGCTGGGTGAAAACACCACGGTCACCGCCGCGGGCGATTATACCTATACGCGTGGCATTGATGTTGTCGCTGACGGCAACAACGGCGGCGTTCCTCAGCCTGACCGCGATGGCTTCATGAGTAAGACGCTCTATCTGGCGCTGCAACACCAATTCACCGAAGAAGTCGGGGGTTTTGCTCGGGCTTATGGCTATGACAATCGCACGGCCTATGATGGTTATTACACCCCTGACAGTCCGTTAATCGATACCCGTCAGCTCTACAGCCGCACCTATGATACGGGCCTGCGCTATGAAGATGGGATTTACGCCACTCAGCTGATTGGCAGTTATAGCCACGTGAAAGACTATAACTATGATCCGAGATACGGGCAGTATGACTCTTCCGCTTCATTAGATGACTCAGACCAGTACAACCTGCAATGGGGCAACACCCTCCAAGTGTGGAAAGGGCAGGTAAGTGCAGGTTTGGATTGGCAGCGACTTACCACCGAGCCGGGCACCAGCTATCTTAATGATGGCTATAGCCAGCGTAATACCGGCGTTTATCTGACAACACAGCAGAAAATTAGCGACTTCACCCTTGAGGGCGCGGTGCGCAGTGATGATAACTCGCAGTTTGGCCAGCACACGACGTGGCAGAGCAGCGCCGCGTGGGAGTTTATCGACGGATATCGCCTGATAACTTCCTATGGAACGGCGTTTAAAGCCCCCAACCTGAGCCAGCTCTATAGCGGTTTTTATGGCGACCCAAATCTGAAACCTGAAGAAAGCAAGCAGTGGGAAGCCGGGCTGGAAGGTTTGACGGGGCCTCTGGATTGGCGTTTATCCGCTTATCGTAACGATATCGATCAGTTAATCGATTTCAACAGTCAGGGGACTTATTACAATATTAATAAGGCCACGATTAAAGGCGTGGAGTGGACAGGTAATTTCGATACCGGCCCATTACATCACGCCATCACCTTGGAATATCTGGATCCACGCAATTCTGAAACTAACGCAATATTGGTACGCCGAGCCAAACAACAGGCGAAATACCAGATTGACTGGAATGTGGCGCAGATCGATTGGTCGATTAACTACCAATACTTGGGACAGCGTTACGATACGGACTTTGGCTCATATCCTTACCAGACGGTTAAACTCGGCGGCGTCAGTTTATGGGATCTCGCCGCGTCATATCCTGTCACCTCACATTTAACCGTTCGTGGTAGAATTGCCAACTTGTTTGATAAAGATTACGAGACGGTTTATGGCTACGAAACACCAGGACGTGAATACTTCCTCTCTGGAAGCTATACCTTCTGATAGCTCGATAACGTCTGGCCGTCCGACGGCGCTGGTATTTGACTCCGGCGTCGGCGGATTGTCTGCTTATCATGAGGTCCGGCAGATGCTGCCGGACCTCCACTATATCTATGCTTTCGACAATGTGGCTTTCCCCTATGGCGAGAAGTCCGAAGAGTTTATTGTCGAGCGAGTGGTCGAGATAGTCAGCGCGGTCGCTAAGCGTCATCCCCTTTCTATTATTGTTATCGCCTGTAATACCGCGAGTACGGTTTCCCTTCCTGCGTTGCGCGCCAAATTCAACTGCCCGGTCGTGGGCGTGGTGCCTGCCATTAAACCGGCGGCCAAGTTAACGCGTAACGGCGTGGTGGGATTGCTGGCCACCCGGGCCACGGTGCAGCGTCCTTATACTCATGATCTCATCGAGCGCTTTGCCACGGATTGCCAGATTTTGATGCTGGGTTCGGCAGAGCTGGTGGAAATAGCCGAGGCGAAGCTGCACGGCGCGCCGGTTTCACTGCCCGCACTAAAGAAAATCCTCCAGCCATGGCTGCGTTTAAAAGAGCCGCCGGACACCGTGGTGCTTGGCTGTACTCATTTTCCGCTGCTCAGCGAGGAGTTGGCGCAGGTATTACCCGATGGAACACGCCTGATTGACTCGGGTTCCGCCATTGCCCGCCGCGCGCATTGGCTTATTGAGACTTCTCATCAAAAAATTCCTGCCAAAAAAGAGGGTGTGGAAATAGAAAGTCTGGCGTACTGCATGGCGATGAATGAAGAGGCTGAAATCCTGCTGCCTGTTTTGCAGACATATGGCTTCAGAAGTATCCAAGAATTGCCGCTTTAAACACCTTTTGGCGAAAGAATCAGCGGTCGATAAATTATTTGTATTTTAGGGGTTGCGGCCTTCTGAGAACTCCCTATAATGCGCCTCCACTGACCGGGAACAACGACTGAGAAGTCGCTCGGTGAGGAAGAAAAAAGAAGAATGTTCGAATGAATAATCTCTTGACTCTTCAGCGGGAAAACGTAATATACGCCTCCCGCGCCGCATAAGATTCTTATCGGAACAGCGGCATGCTCTTTAACAATTTATCAGACAATCTGTGTGGGCACTCACAAGACGATATCAGCCACTCCGGTGGCAAAAAATATCAAGTCTTAAAGAGTGACCAAGCAGTAATTCATTTAGT